>NZ_JBNPOS010000006.1:0-87501 GCF_050315295.1 Streptococcus sp. SGI.013 | reverse complement strand
GCTATATTTTTAAACTAAAAATCAGTAAAAAAGCACTTTAAAAGTTAGGACATCTCACTAACTTTTAAAGTGCAAGGGAAATATAGGAAAGCTATTTGTAGTGATAGCCTCTCACTTACAAGTTCTTAATCTTCACGAATGACTTCTACACGATAACCATCAGGGTCAGTAACAAAATAATAATGTCCTGGATTTCCCGGAAGACCACTGATATCTGTTGTGGGATACCCTAAAGCCTTATGTTTGGCATTATCAGCCTCTAAATCATCAGAAGATAATGCAAGATGAGAAAAACCATCTCCAACAGTATATGGACCATGATTATAGTTATAAGTTAGCTCAATTTCAAAAGAATCTCCCTCTAAAGCGAGATAAACCAAGGTAAACTGATGCTCTGGATAGTCTTTACGACGTGTTTCCTTAAAGCCAAATGCTTCCTCATAAAATTTTTGAGATGCTTCAAGATTTTCTACACGTAAACAAGCGTGCAACATTTTTTTACTTGCCATTATCTGATCCTCCTTTAACTAATACCAGTATAACATATGTTTTTTACTTTTTTAAAAATCAGGATTTATTTTAGTTTATCTCCCTCATAACGGTGGCTCAACTCCAACCCCTCAAAGTTTTGTTGACGAAGGGCTTCATAAACCATCATACAAGCAGTATTTGAAACATTTAAACTTCTAACATGTTCATCATTCATTGGAATACGAAGAGCTTTTTCAGGATGCTGGCGCATAAACTCCTCTGGTAGCCCTTTGTCTTCTCGTCCAAACATAAAATAGTGGTCACCATCTTTATTCAAATCAGCATCTGAATAAGTTTGATCTGCAAATTTAGTGATAAGATGAAGTTCCCCTTGATACGAAGCCATAAATTCCTCTATATTATCATAAAAATGAACATCTAATTTATCCCAATAGTCTAAACCTGCTCGTTTCATTTTTTTATCATCAATCGGAAAGGCCATTGGCTTAATGATATGTAGTGGACTATTAGTAGCCGCACAGGTTCTAGCAATATTTCCTGTATTTTGTGGAATTTGAGGTTCAAATAAAACAATATGATTACGACCAAAAGATACTTGAGACATTGATTCCTCCTAGTTATTTTTACATAAAAATAACCACGCTGCCCGGAGTCTAGCTCAGCAAACAGCGTGGTTTGGGATGATTCGTTAACTTAAATCATAACAGGTTTGATTTAAACCAGCGAATAGCATGTGATTATTATATCACTTATGTGACCATTGTCAACCTATTTTTTCGTTTTTTTCCATTATTTTTAGGGGGCATCAAAAAATGTTACAGGACTATTTCAGTTTATTATAATTAAGAAAAAACTAATGATTTTTTGGCAAAAAAAGAGTATGATAAAAGGTATCATTTGGAGGTTTAACATGAGAATTATTGTTATTGGCGGAGGAAAAGTTGGAACTGCCCTTTGCCGATCACTTGTTGAAGAAAAGCATGATGTCATCTTAATCGAAGAAAAAGAAAGCGTTTTGAAAAAAATCACCAAGCGCTATGATATCATCGGTATCCTAGGAAATGGGGCCAACCATAAGATTTTAGAGCAAGCTGATGTTCAAGATTGTGATATCTTTATTGCTCTCACAGATAAAGACGAGCTCAACATGGTAGCGGCCGTTTTAGCAAGAAAAATGGGAGCCAAAGAAACTGTGGTTCGTGTTAGAAATCCTGAATACTCTAACTCTTATTTCAAAGATCAGAATTTCCTTGGTTTCTCACTTATTATCAATCCAGAATTACTGACAGCTCGTTATATCGCAAATACCATTGATTTTCCAAATGCACAATCCGTAGAACATTTTGTGAATGGTCGTGTCATGTTGATGGAATTTAAGATTACTGAATCTAATAAACTCTGTCAAATGTCGCTCAATCAGTTCCGAAAAAAATTTGGAAATATCCTAGTCTGTGCCATTGAACGTGGACAAGAGGTTCTCATTCCTGATGGAGAGCAAACCATTTTACCGGGAGACAAAATTTTTGTAACTGGAAACCGCGTTGAAATGGTCTTATTCCATAACTTTGTCAAGGCTAAAATTGTCAAAAACCTCATGCTCATTGGGGCTGGAAAAATTTCCTACTATCTCCTTAATATTTTAAAAAATACCAAAATTAATGTTAAGGTCATTGAACACCATCTGGATCGTGCTGAATTTTTTAGCCAAGAATTTCCTAAAATCCATGTTGTACACGGAGATGGTACCGCAAAAGATGTCTTGTTAGAAGAAAATGCTGCTGGTTTTGATGCTGTAGCCACATTAACTGGGGTTGATGAAGAAAATATTGTAGCCTCCATGTTCTTAGAAAGTATTGGCGTTCAAAAAAACATCACTAAAGTCAATCGAACAAGTCTTTTAGAAATTATTGAGCACAAAGAATTTTCTACTATTGTAACGCCTAAAAATATCGCTGTCGATTCTATTATGCACTTTATTCGCGGTCGTGTAAATGCACAACACTCTAGCTTAGAGGCTATGCACCACTTAGCTCATGGTAGAATAGAAACCCTACAATTTGAAGTTAGAGAGCAAAATAAACTGGCCGGTAAAAAACTTTCTTCCATAGCTTTTAGAAACAATGTTTTAATTGTAGGCATTATCCGTAAAGGAAAACCTATTTTCCCTACGGGAGAAGATAGTTTGGAAATTGGGGATAAGGTCGTTGTCATCACACTCTTAAAAAATGTGACCCATATTTATGACTTGTTAGCGAGGTAGTGTAAATGAATAGATTGATGGTTCGCTACTTGCTTTCAAAACTCTTGCTTATTGAAGCTGTATTGCTTATCCTTCCCTTGATTGTCGCGCTGATTTATAAAGAAGATTTTCTTATTATATCTGCTATTTTAAAAACTATGGGAATACTTCTAGTATTTGGGATATTAGGACAGCTTTTCAAACCAAAAAATTATCATATCTATACCAAGGAGGGAGTCTTGATTGTTGCTCTCTGTTGGATTTTATGGTCCTTTTTTGGTGCACTTCCTTTTGTTTTTAGTGGTCAAATTCCTAGCTTGATTGATGCTTTTTTTGAAACAAGTTCTGGATTTACAACTACTGGGGCAACGATACTTCCTGATGTTTCTGTTTTAAGCCACTCCATGATTTTCTGGCGAAGTTTTACCCACCTCATTGGAGGAATGGGTGTACTGGTTTTTGCTTTAGCCATCATGAACAACACAAAAAATGCCCACTTAGAAGTCATGCGGGCAGAGGTTCCTGGTCCTGTTTTTGGAAAAATTGTATCCAAGCTAAAAGATACCGCACAAATCCTCTATATCATTTATTTAGCGATGTTTGCAATCTTTACTGTGATATTATATCTAGCTGGCATGCCTTTATTTGATAGCTTTATCACAGCCATGGGCTCAGCTGGTACAGGAGGATTCACGGTCTATAATGATGGTATCGCTCACTACAATAGCTCTCTCATTACGGTGCTTGTTGCTATTGGTACCCTAGTATTTGGTGTGAACTTTAACCTCTACTATCTATTATTGCTAAGAAAAATAAAAATCGTCTTGAAAGATGAAGAATTGCGACTTTACTTGCTGATTGTCGCTACTTCAACATTATTAATTTTCTTAAACACGGGAGGAATTTACAACTCTGATAAAACAGCACTGGAGCTCATCTTCTTTGAAGTATCGACTGTTATTACAACTACTGGTTTTCCAATAACAGACCTAACTGTATGGCCGTTATTTTCACAATATATTTTATTACTATTGATGTTTATTGGTGGCTGTGCTGGTTCTACAGCTGGCGGGTTTAAGGTTATCCGTGGTTTAATCCTTTCAAAAATAGCTAAAAATCAAATTTTAGCTAGCTTATTTCCAAACCGTGTTCACTCGTTACATATTAATGATAACGTGTTAGATAAAGAAACTCAAAGTGGTGTCTTGAAATACCTTTCAGTCTATACCATGATTTTCATTTTCCTTGTCTTAATTATCAGCCTAGATAATAACAATTTTATGGTTGTCCTTAGTGCTGCTTCTAGTACATTTAATAATATCGGTCCCCTTTTAGGAACAAATGAAACCTTTGCGATTTTTAGCCCATTTTCAAAATTATTACTTTCTTTTGCCATGATTGCTGGACGATTGGAAATCTATCCTCTTCTCCTGCTATTCTTACCAAAGACTTGGTCTAAAATCTAATCCCCTACAAAAACACTCCTGAGATTGCCATCACAGGAGTGTTTTTTCTAATCTTCATACTAAAGGTCTCTAGCTAGAGATCATCTTTTCCTAGTTCTTTTCAAAGTAAAATGATCAGGTACAGGATCTTCTCCTGCTTTTGTTAGAGGGTGACAACGTAAAATACGGGCTATTCCCATTAAAATTCCCTTGAGCCCGTGTTTTTCGATCGCTATGATCATATACTGGGAACAAGTTGGCTGGAAACGACAGGTTGCTGGAAAAAAAGGGGAGATCCCCTTTTGATATAACTTGACCAAATAAATAAAAAATGATGTCATTTTTGTTTTGTAATCGCTGCATTATGAAGTTGACTAACTTCTTTTTTGTTTAGACGGCGTGCTTCACCTGGTCGAAGTCCTGATAAGTCTAGAGTCCCAAAACGCGTACGTGATAGCTTATCGACTGGCAAGCCAATAGCCTCAAACATCTTCTTAACTTGATGATTGCGCCCTTCATGAATCACTAATTCCACGACTGAGCGATTTTTTTCACGATCTGTCTTTAAAATGGTATAACGGGCTGGCTTGGTTTTTTTACCATCAATCATAATCCCTTTGACCAAGGGACGAAGGTTTTCCTTAGTGGCAAGCCCCTTAACACGCGCAAGATAGACCTTATCAATTTCATTTCTAGGATGGATCATCTTATCTGTAAAATCTCCATCATTTGTCAGAATTAATAGACCTGATGTATCCCAGTCTAAGCGACCAACTGGATAGATTCGCTCTTTAACATCTGGTAGTAAATCAATTACAGTCTTTCTTCCTTTTTCATCTGATACGCTAGAAATGACACCGCGTGGCTTATTTAAGAGGTAGTAAACTTTCTCTTCATTATAGATTGGGGTTCCTTCAACTTCTACTCTATCACCTGATTTAACAGTAGTAGCGAGCTCTGTCACAACATTTCCATTAATTGTTACCAAACCTTGTTGAATTAAAGACTCAGCTTTTCTTCGACTACATAAACCAGCATGAGCAATATATTTATTAATTCTCATTTTCTTCCTCTAACTCTCTTTCCTCAAATAGATTAATTTCGCCTTCTTCCTCTTCTAAGCTTGAAATATCCAGTAATTCTTCTATATGATTAATTCCCATAAAATCTAGAAAATAGGCTGTTGTTTCATATAACTTTGGACGACCAATAACCTCTTTATGACCAGCTACCGCAATCAAATTGAAGGCCAATAACTTACCAATTGCACCACTTGAATTTACGCCTCTAATCTGATCTATTTCAATACGTGTAATCGGCTGCTTATAAGCAATAATAGATAAAACCTCCATACTAGCCCGAGACAAACTCTGATTGATTGGTGTTTTTGCATATTGGCGCAGAAGATCAGCATGGTCTTCTTTTGTCACTAAACGGTATTGATTGGCTGTACTAATCAGACACAAAGCACTCTCTTCATCTGCCTTATATTTATCTTTTAATTTTTCTAAAGATTGGACTAAACCAGTTGGAGGCATCTCTAACATTTCTGCTAATTGCCGTAAACTTAGTCCCTCTTCTCCTGCTATAAATAAAAGTGCCTCTATTTTTGCGAGACTGCTCATCTCTCCTCCTTCATTAAAAGAATTTCCCCAAAATTTTCAGACTGCTCTATTCTTAAAGATTGTACTTTAATCAATTCTAAAATAGCTAAAAATAATGTAATCAACTCATTCTTATGCTGTCGCTTACTAAATAACTGGCTAAGAAGGATTTGTTTATTGGCGCTTAAAATAGTGTCAATCTCAACCATCATATCTTCAATTTTATAATCCTCTGCCGCCACTGTTGTCTCCATCTGAGACCCTTTACTTTGATGCTCAGAGATCACTTTAGAGAAAGCTAAAAACAAATCAATAACCGTCTTATCAGGGAGTAATTCAATATCTTCATAGACTAATTCTGTTTTTTCTTTTGAAAAAAAGTGGGTACGTTTGGCATGTTGCTTACCGAGATATTGACTGGCTATCTTATAACGGCTGTACTCCTCAATTTGCTCAAGTAATTCTTGTTCCAGATCCTCCTCATCTACTATCTGACTAGCAACTTTCGGTAAGAGTTTTTTACTTTTAATTAACATTAGCTGACTGGCCATTACCATATATTCTCCAGCCACTTCTAAACGCATAGCCTGTAAAGTCTTAATATAAGCAAGATACTGTTCAATCACATCAGTAATAGGGACGTCATAAATATCCATCTCATATTTTGACACAAGATGCAACAAAAGGTCTAAGGGACCTTCAAAATCTTTTATCTTTATCTCCATATCACTTAAAATATTTCTCCAGTGTTACTTGACTCTTCAACCCTAAGGTTTTAGCAATCTCCAAACTATTAAGGCCTTTTTGTTTCTGACATAAGATATACTGCTCTCTTAATCTTTGAGCATTTAAATCTGATAAACCTTGCTCTTCCAAGAAAAAGCGCAATTGGTTAAAAATCCATTGCCGCGAATAGACCTTCCCCTGATGCTCAAAAAGATAAAGCTGTGAAGAAAGATAATCCTCTAAATACTCTGCCAAATTAGAAGATAACTTGATAATACGATGATGCCCGTCACGACTAATAGCCATTACCTGAAAAGTAAGATCAATGTCTTCTACTTTCAATTGAAGTAACTCATTTGGTGATAAGCCACACTCCAAAATTAACAAGGCAATCAATTTTCCTTTAGGATAGTCAGTTTGAACAGAATAAAACTCCAAATCCAGCACTGCATCCTGTATCGGTTCTTTATCTAATTTTTCGCGGTTTTCCAAACGAAAATAATGCTCAACTGCTTGCTTAGAATAAAGATAATACAAAAATTGATTGACTATAGATATTTTCCGTTTTTTAGCAGATACTTTTAAATCCACTAGAGAAGCTTCGTATAAGCGTAACTTACTCTCTCTTATTTGTCCATCTACAACTTTCATAAATTGTTGCAAATCATAATAATAAGATTGTCGAGAATTTGCCGATAACTTCTTCTCCTCAATAAAAGCTTCTACTAAATCTAATATCATTACTCAATTCCCAAAATCATCTTTCTATTGTGATCGTCTGTCATTAGGGTAAACGTCTTTTATAAAAGGTCATTAAAGCATTCACCATCACTGCCTTTTATTTTTTTGTAATGCTATAATGATCCGTAAATTCATGTAATAAAGCATTAACAGCTTTTAAAACAGCTTTACGAGTAATAATCCCGACAAAACTATTGTTGTCTGTCACTACAGGTAAAAAGGGATTATCAACAAGCTTATGCAGTACCTCTGTTAAACTAGCATTTAAATTAATGGTTTCAATCTTATCACTTACAGCTAAAGCAATATCAGTCTGTGACAATTCCCAGTCTGCCAACTCATGCTGATAGCGATAATTCATGATATCAGACATACTGATGGTCCCAACATATTTTTTATCATTAGTAATCACAGGGACTCTAGAATAGCCATTATTTGCCAATAGTAGCATCACATGATCAATGTGGTGGGTATCTACAAAAATTGCCAACTGATCTGCAGGGATAAGGTAAGTGTCCAACTGTCCCGTCAAAAAGTCTTCAAATTCTTTTGCAATCATCTTGAGAATTCCTTTGATAAATCAGAGTAGAGTTGATGGTCTCTAGTATAGTAATCAACCTTAATAGTAGCTTCATCAATTTCAATCTTAGCATACAAACGTTCGTTAATCTCTCCTCTAGGTTGAGAGACACTCCCTGGATTGATAAAAAGTGTTTTTCCGTTTTTCCAAGCAGCTGGACGATGCAAATGTCCATACAAACAAATATCAGCATCAGCTTCTTGTGCAAATAAATCTAAACGATGCCACTCAAAATTAATATGATATAAATGTCCATGTGTTTGGGCTACCACGAGATCAGGAAACTTTGTCACTCGATTTTCTGGATAGCCACTATCATAATCACAATTTCCACGAACAACTTCTATCCCTGACCAGATGACATCATCTGACGGGAGCTCCGAGTCTCCATTGTGAAAAATAGCATCGACTTTTCCTAAATATTTCTCCCGAATGGCTTCAACAATCTGGCGATCCCCATGAGAATCACTCATTACAATTAATCTGTATTTTGCCATGATGGAAAGACCTCCATTAACTTCTTAACAGCTTGACCACGGTGAGATATTTCATTTTTCTCTTCAGCAGATAATTCTGCCGATGTTTTTCCAGTTTCCCCTACTAAAAAAAGCGGATCATAACCAAAACCATTTTCTCCTTTAGGAATAGTTGCAATATACCCATCCCAGTCAGCTTCTACAACTAAACTTTCTTTGTTTGGTGATGCAACAACTAAAGTGGTATGGAAATGAGCAGTTCGATTTTCCATATCAAAAACCATCGCCAACTCATGCAATAATTTAGCATTATTCGCAGCATCTGTAGCATCTGGACCCGCAAAACGTGCTGACCAAACTCCTGGCATTCCTCCTAAGACATCAACCATTAATCCTGAGTCATCTGCTAAGACCATCTTATTCGTTAACTGCGAAATCGTTTCTGCTTTTAATCGAGCATTTTCTTCAAAGGTCAAACCAGTTTCTGCCACCTCGGGTAAATCAGGGTAATCGTTAAGGTTCTCCACCTTTAACCCTAATTTCCCAAATAGCTTACGGAACTCTTTTGTTTTTCCTTCATTGCGTGTCGCAATCAAGATAGTATCTCCAATAGTGTTAGTTTCTGAGGATTTTCCAAAAAACTCTTCTAAACTAAGACCTTCTTTAGGCAAGTGAACCATTAATACTTGGTTAGCCTCTGTCACTAGAAGCGCACCTTGATGTTGCACTAATTTTAACTGACGATTTTCCTGATGATTGATAGTATCAATTAAAAAGCTATAAAAACTAAAGATAGATCCCAACATCGCCACATGGACTTGAAGGTTATCAATTTTTAAGGTCTTAGTTATCTGATGAAATGCATCTTGGAGACTCTCATAAGTCTCATCTCCACCAAAACAAGTCAAGTCATTAAAGGCATCAAATTTTGCAATAAAATAATTTTTCTCATCTTGATAGTTATAAATTTGGTCTGTCATAATTCTACATGCTCCACTCTAATATCTCTCCCTAACCAAGCCTCCGCAATTTCTTTAAAAGCCAAGGGACTAGCTGTGGTATAAAACTGGTGATTCAACACATCACCTTGCCTACTACGGTTAATTTCAAAATAATTTAATAAAACTGAGATGTCCCGAACACATTCTGCACCGCTATCAATCAACTTCACCTGTGGTCCCATAACATTTTGAATAATCGAACGCAGTAGAGGATAATGGGTACAACCTAAAATCAGTGTATCAACTTTTCCCACTAAAGGAGCCAAAGTTTCATAAACTATCTTTTTCGCTAGGCTGGTCTGCGTCTCATTTGACTCGACGATGGGAACAAATTTAGGGCAAGCTAAACTTTGAACACGCATTTCTGGTGCCAAACGATTAATTTTTTCTTTATAAATATCTGACTCAATCGTCATGGGAGTCGCAATAACACCTATTTCACCACCTACAGTAGATTTAATAGCTGCACTAGAGCCTGGCAAGATGACACCTAAAACTGGAATATCGAGCTTCTCTTTAACTTCTTCCCAAGCAACAGCCGTTGCGGTATTACAGGCAAAAACGATCATTTTAACATCTTTGGTCAATAAAAAATTAACCAATTCCCAAGTATAAGCTTTAATTTGCTCAGCAGGTCTAGGGCCATAAGGGGCACGGGCTGAATCACCGATATATATAATCTCTTCATGAGGCAGTTGTCGCATCAACTCACGGACAACCGTCAAGCCTCCAACACCTGAATCTAAAAAACCAATTGGTCTATTATCCATTTTATCTTCTTTCTAAAATAAGACTAGGGTTCCCTAGTCTTATTTCAAAAAATTATTTTTTCTTTTTAGCTTGTTCTTTAGCAGCTTTTTGTTGTTTGTTCATTTGGCGAACAACCTGTTGCACCTTAGCTTCGCTAGGTTTTTGACCCATTTGACTCATCATAGTACGAATCACATCAGCATTAAGAGGTGGATTTTCCTCAAGATAGTTTTCCATTTGACGGCGAGCAATAAAGGTTCCCCCAACAAGACCTGCAACAAGAGCAACAATAATCAATAAAATAGCAATCCAAACTGGCATCATATTTTTTCTCCTAGTTTTTTTACTCACCTATTATAGCAAATTTCTGATCATTTGACAAAAAAGAGGAAGTCCTACAAGTTAAATAATTCTACGATTGGACCTTTTATAAATAAAAAGATTGAATTAAATTCAATCTTTCTTATCAATCTTAAAAATCAAATCCCTCAACGGTTGCGAAATAATCTGATGGCGTTTCAGCACGACGAATCAAGCGAATCGTTCCATCTTCTTGGTAGAGTAATTCTGCTGAGCGAAGTTTAGCATTATATTGATACCCCATAGAAAAACCATGCGCACCCGCATCATGAATGACCAAGGTATCCCCAATTTTTGTTAGAGGTAGCTCTCTTTGTACAGCAAATTTATCATTATTTTCACAAAGTCCGCCAACAACATCAACAACTTCCTTTTCATTGCCATTAGGATTGTCCATGTTAGTAATTTGGTGATAAGAACCATACATGGCTGGGCGAAGAAGGTTGACAGCACTGGCATCTACTCCAACATATTTTCGATAAGTTTCTTTACGGTGCAAGACCTTTGTCACTAAAAGACCATGCGGAGCTAACATAAAACGTCCAAGCTCTGTAAAGATTTTCACATCACCCATTCCAGCAGGTGTTAAAACCTCCTCATAAGCCTTTCTTACCCCCTCACCAATAAGAGCAATGTCGTTTGGCTCTTGATCAGGATGGTAATTTACGCCAATACCACCTGAGAGGTTAATAAAACTCAAAGTCACCCCTGTTTTTTCACGAATCTCTAAAGCCAATTCAAATAACTGGCGTGCCAAAACAGGATAGTAATCATTGGTAACGGTATTTGAAGCTAAAAAAGAATGGATCCCAAACTCCTTAACCCCTGCTTCTTTTAACTCTTTAAATCCTTGTAATAACTGATCCTTGGTCATGCCAAATTTTGATTCTTCTGGATGATCCATAATATCTGTTCCTAAGGCAAAAACCCCTCCTGGATTATAACGCAAAGAAATTGTTTCTGGAAGACCTGCAACCTCTTTTAAAAATGCAATATCCTCGTAGGCATCTAAATTGATGGTCGCCCCAACCTCTTTAGCATAGACGTATTCTTGAGCTGGAGTATCATTTGAAGAAAACATGATATCCGTAAAGCCCATTTTATGGCTCATCAAAAGTTCGACTTCTGTCGCACAATCCACTCCGCAATTCTCTTCTTGAAGAATTTTTAAAATAGCTGGTGTTGGAGTGGCTTTCACCGCAAAGTATTCTTTAAATCCTTTATTCCATGAAAATGCTTGATTTAAAGCACGTGCTTTCTCACGAATTCCTTTTTCATCATAAAGATGAAAAGGTGTTGGGTATTCTGCAGTAATGTTATCTAAAGCTTCTTTACTGATAAATGGTGTCTTCATAGGCTCTCCTCAAAAATATATTAAGGGTATTATAACAAAAAATGAGAATGAATAAAAGATGATTTTTAACAAGAAAAAAAGCTAGGGTAACATCCCTAGCTTATCTATCTAACACTATCTCTTGCCCTTAAGAAGCGATAAATAAGGCAAAGAAACTTGTTCCAGCCATGTCAGCTAAGGCATGACCTAAGAAATACGGTGTCAAATTGTTATTTTTTCTCGTATAAAGATAGTAATAGAATAAACCAAATGGAACACCAATAACCAGCGCTGACGGCAAGCCTTGGTAAGTGTGGAAGGATGTTCTAACAATCGTTGAAAATAGAAGTACCCACGGACGTTTCTTTTGACTTGTACTCAACAAAAGACCTAGGAAGAAAAACTCTTCGTAAAAACCATTAAATAAAGAATAAATAATACGACTGGCATCCAATGACATAAAGTATTTAATAGGTGTCATAATAGACCAATCATAATAAGGCAAATAACTTAAGTAGTTATAGCCAGATTTGATACCTGGAATAAAGGAATAGAGCGTAAAAGTTAAGTCACTGATCAGTCCCGCACCTAAAAAGATCAATGGTCCCCATAACAACACATTCCAAGAAAGCTTCACCTTTAACTGTTTAAAATCAAAACGACGAATCAACAGATAGAGGATGGCTAAAGCTAACAATTTGGCTTGATTACCTAGTGCCCACCAGTTATCAGAAGCTGTAAACGAGCTGACTCCTGTATCGGCTGCTTCTGTTGCTGAAAAGGATGCTATCCAATAAAGCGTTGAAGTATAAATAGAATTTCCCCAAATAATAGCAGTTAAAATAATGAGATCAAACCATTTGAGCTCTTTTAATGGCTGATCTGGATGAATGTGTTTCAGTAGGTTTTTCACCTGTCTCCTCCTAAAAATAAGTATTAGTAATGAATCATTACCTTTTCTGATCACTATCTTATCTTAAAAAGCTTATAACAAGCTTAATATAAGAGGGGGAAAGCATAAAAAGCTAGGTTAAATCCCCAGCTTCTTATTGTAGCGCTTCATAAAGTGGCCTACCATCTTATCTGCAAGAGACTGTTTACTCTCAACGTAAGATAAGGCGTCAGATTTTTATTTACGCTGTTTACCAGCATTGCGGTTACTTTTAGATTTAGTAGTTACCGATTTTTGAGCTTGTGGCGTGACATCCTTGCGTGTATGAGATTGAACAGCTTTTGGAGGATTTTCTTCAAACTCTTTGGCAACTTTTTGACGTAATCGTGGCTTAAGCACATACATTGTAATCAATTGTTGGAAAATCGAGAAGAAACCTCCGACCAACCAGTATAGCCCCACTCCTGCAGGAAGGTTCATTGACATGAAGACCATCATCAAAGGCATCATGAACATCATAGAACGCATTTGCTGTCTTTGCTCCTCAGGAGCACCGACCATCGAAAGCCATGATTGAACAAAGTAAAGGACTGCTGTGCTAAGTGTTAAAGTCCAACTTGGATTTCCTAAGTCGATTCCAAGAAAAGTACTCTCTGCAACACCCTCAGTAAAACGAGCTGCATAAAATAGAGCTGAGAAAAACGGCATCTGAATAAGGATCGGTAAGCAGCCAATGCCACCAAAAGGACTCACACCATATTCTCGTTGAGCTGTCATAAATTCAGTCTGCGCAGCTAATTTCTCTTCTTGTGTCTCAGCATTTTTCATGCGTTCTTGGATGGGACCAAAAACAGGTTTTAAAAATGCCATTTTTTCAGACTGATAAGCAGCCTTCCAAGATTGTTGGAGACCAAGTGGGAGAATCACAAATCGGACAATAATGGTCACGATAATAATAGCCAAACCAAACCCTAAGCCCAAATCATTGGCAAAGTATTTAATAGCATGGCCCATAGGCTCCACTAAAAGTTTATAAACCCAGCCTTCACCAGTTGGTTTTCCATTTTTTTGTTGGACACAGCCTGACAAAAAAAGAAGTAAAGACAAGGATAGTCCTGAAAAAAGGACGCGATTAAGTTTCTTTTTCAATGGTAATCATTCCTTCTAAATAGATAATATCTACTTATTTTAACGTTTTTTTGAAAAATACTCAATACTTCTAGAGACTGATTTTTTAGTTAGCCATCCTAAAATCACTATAATTGGAAAAAGCAGCCATTTGCACATCACAATAGTCCACTTTTGCTAAACGTGATGGCCCTTTACGAATTTCTTGAATAAACTTAGCCATTTTATGACTATCGTCTGATTGAGCAAGAATTTCAACTGTACCATCATCATTGTTCCAAACACGACCATAAATATCACCTAACTCGATAGCTAAGGCATAAGTCGAATAGCGAAAACCAACCCCCTGAACACGACCAGAAACTAAAATACGAACTTTTTTCATTGTCTTTCCCTCCTCAAATTGGTTATAATAGCTATATGACTATTATAACCTCAAAATCCAATAATTTAATCAAAAAGACTAAAAAATTATTGCAAAAAAAACATCGAAAACATTCTTACCTCATTGAAGGATGGCATTTACTTGAAGAAGCTCAAAAATATGGAGCAGAGATTTTAAATCTCTTTACTCTTGAGTTGTATGCTGATCGTGTCACTCACTTTGATCAGGTTCATTTAGTGACAAATGACGTCTTAAAAGAACTCTCAGATACTGCTACACCCCAAGGGGTCGTAGCAGAAATTGCATATCCTAATCTAGACTTTCCTCAACAGCTTAAAGGTAAATTTTTGATTCTTGAAGATGTTCAAGATCCTGGAAATGTGGGAACCATCATCCGAACAGCTGATGCAGCAGGATTTGATGCCATATTTTTATCAGAAAAAACAGCTGATCTTTATAATGCCAAAACACTTCGTGCCATGCAAGGATCCCATTTCCATCTTCCTATCTACCGACAAGATATCTTTAAGATCATCAAACAGTTGCAGGAAGATCATATCTGCATTCTAGCCACTACTTTAGCACCACAATCCGTTGATTATAAAGCAATTCAAGCACCATCTTCTTTTGCTCTTGTCATGGGAAATGAAGGCAGTGGTATTTCTAAAAAAATGGCAGAGCAGGCCGATCATCTTATCCATATTACTATGCCTGGTCAGGCAGAAAGTTTAAATGTTGCCGTTGCTGCAGGAATAGTGATTTTTAGTCTTGTTTAAGCTTTTGTGCTATAATAAATCAAGAGGTGAAAAATTATGAAAGCCTACAAAGATAAAGAATATATGGAACATGTTGGCCATCTCATCCAACATCCTCGTGTTCAACGATTAGAAGAAATTGTTCAACATCACCATTCTAATCGCCTAGAGCATTCGATAAATGTTAGCTACACTAGCTACAAATTAGCTAAACGTTTTGGCTGGGATGCAAAAAGTACTGCCCGTGGCGGACTGTTACACGACATGTTTTACTACGATTGGCGTACCACAAAGTTTAAAAAAGGACATGCTTGGACTCATCCTCGTATTGCTGTTAGAAATGCTAATAAAATCACAACCCTAAACAAAAAAGAAGAAGATATTATCTTAAAACACATGTGGGGAGCTACTATTGCACCGCCACGTTACAAAGAAGGGTATATCGTCACTTTTGTCGATAAGTATTGGGCAGTGCGTGAGGCTATGCGTCCTTTAAAAAAAGTATGGCCGAGAGCACGACGTTTTAGCAGAAAATTTTTAGGTAGTCACCATCATTAACATATCAAAGGAGAATATATGAATCAACAAACCGTTTACACGCAAACAGACTCTGGTTTAGCCAGCTTCTTTACAAAAATTTATAGCCTAGTTGGTATGGGGATCGGCTTATCAGCCCTAGTAGCAGCTCTGATGACAACCGTTTTTAGAGATAATATGGTAGCCATCATGACCAATGCTCCTTGGTTATATATGGCAGCAGGTTTTATCGAGCTAGCACTTGTCTTTGTCGCTTCAAGTTCTGCACGAAAAAACAGCCCTGCAGCTTTACCTATCTTTTTAACTTACTCAGCTTTAAATGGGTTCACACTTAGCTTTATTATCGCACAATATACAGGAGCAACCGTTCTTTCCGCCTTCTTATCTTCTGCTCTTCTATTTTTTGTGATGGCTCTGATTGGACGTGTGACAAACAAGGATCTATCAGGAATGCGGAAGGCCTTAATGGCAGCCTTGATTGGGATTGTTTTAGCTAGTCTGGTTAATATCTTCTTAGGAAGTTCTGGAATGAGTTTCATGATCAGTATTATTTCCGTTGTGATTTTTTCAGGACTTATTGCCTATGATAACCAGATGATTAAAAATGTCTATTATCAAACTGGTGGACGTGTTCAAGACGGTTGGGCTATTTCTATGGCGTTAAGCCTCTATCTTGATTTTATCAATCTTTTCCTAAACCTTTTACGCATTCTAGGAAGAAATGACTAAAACAGTCTATTATCTTCTCTTAGCTCTTTAAACAATAGTAAAAACCTGCTAACTTATTTTTAGCAGGTTTTTACTATCTATTTTTTAACTGACTTCCTTTACTACTTTAATTAGCTTAGTAGTGGGTGAACACTTATACTAATAAAGAGACTGGACGTAGACATCCATGATGGCTAGGCCCTCACCCACAGAATGATGAAAATAACCACAAATCTCTCACCAGGTGTATAAACTTAGTGAGAGATTTGTGATTAACGAACCTTTTTCTTATTTGTTGGGAGCTTTCCCACTCCCTTTATAATATTTTTTAGCAATAGAATAGTATTAAAGTGTTTTCTCTACTTTGATGATTTCTACTTCATAGCTTCCAGCTGGTGAGTCGATTTCAACTTTATCTCCAGTTTTTTTCCCAATTAAAGCATGCGCTAAAGGACTTTCATTGGAAATTTTCCCTGCAAAAACATCCGCTCCTGCAGCTCCAACAATAGAATAAACATCTGTATCATTTGTACCGACTTCTTTGACTGTTACTGTCTTTCCAATCGCTACTTCATCTTTAGCTACAGCATCACTATTGATAATCTCAGCGTTACGAAGTTTGGTTTCAATCGTTGAAATTTGACCTTCAACAAAAGCTTGCTCATCTTTAGCAGCATCGTACTCACTATTTTCAGATAGGTCGCCATATGAACGGGCAATTTTGATGCGCTCAACAACTTCAGGACGACGAACAAGTTTTAACTCTTCAAGTTCTTGTTCTAACTGTTCTTTTTCTGCTAAAGTCATTGGATATGTTTTTTCTGCCATTTTATTTCTCTTCTTTCTTTTTTTGTTTTTCTTTAAAAAGAATGTGGTTTCCCACATTTCTTTTAATTACTGCTTGATGATGTCGTTAATTTACTATTAACATATTTCTCAACATTAGCAGAATGGGTTTCATAGTCTTCTGCAAAATAAACCTTCCCAGTTGTCACATCAGCTACAAAATAAAGGTCATTCGTTTCAGCTGGTGTAATGACTGCTTTAATTGCAGACAAACTAGGACTATCTACTGGACCAGGCATTAAACCTGTATTCACATAAATATTGTAAGGCGAATCAATTGAGGTATCAATCGTTGCATCTTCTGTTAAAGTTGTTTTTTCTCCTAATTTGTCCATTGCATACAAGATAGCAATATTAGACTGAAGAGGCATATTCTGAGCTAATCGGTTATTAAATACTGCCGCAATTTTTTGACGATCTTCATCGCTTGAGCCTTCTTTTTCAACTAGAGAAGATAGAGTCAAAACTTCATTGACTGTCATGTTTTGTTTACTGATACTATTATAATATGGATCTAAATTAGTATCCATAGCTGCAATCATTTGCTCAACAAGATCTTCCAAAGTAGTATCTTCGTAATAATCATACGTTGCGGGGTAAAGATAACCTTCAAGTTGATACTTCACATCTGATTTTGATGGGAGACTTCCTAACAACTGTGGATACTTCTCTACCATACTAGCAATAAAACTATCATCCTGAATCAGATTTAAAAACTCCTCGCTCGTAAATGGTGTCTTATCACTTGTGGTCTTTGTATTGACGTTATTAGAAATAGAGGCTGCGATTTGCTTAATAGTATAGCCTTCTGTAATACGAACTTTACCAAGAGCAGGACTAACTGGTTCAGAAGTCCCACCTTTTTGCAATTCTTTTGCAATTTCCTCTACGGACATATTCGGTTGTAAATTATAGTAACCGCTCTTGAAGTTAGCAAAGTTTTTAAACTTAGTGTAATAGTTGAAAACAGATGAGCTCTTAATCAAACCTGCTTCTTCTAAAATATTTCCAATTAACTTATTGCCTGCACCTTCTGGCACCTCAATCTGAACATATTCTGTTGATTTACTGTTGACTGGTGCCAAAGAAGTAGAGATATAACGATAACCAACAAAAGCTGTCGCTAGAGTTAGAAGTACGATAATCGTGACTAAAATTGCTGAAATACGCATGGCAATCACATTTGTTTTTCGTTTTCTCATAGTAGTTGTGTCTACTAGACCTTCCTCTCTGTCATCATTTGATGGCATTAATGCCTGATTTTCTGATTGATCATCTAGATGATCAATATCAATCACAAGCTCCTCTAATTCAGGTTCTTCAACAAACTGCGGCTCCTCTACCGAAATATTTTCGACTAATCCAGCTTCATTTACCTGATCTGATGTTTCACTCAAGACTTGCTCTTCTACGAACTCCTCAGTACTAGATATCGTATTTTTAGAAAGGTTTTCTTGAGCTAACACACTTGCAAGCGAAGCTTTAGCCACCTGTTGAGGTGTTTCGGCCAAATCAGAGCTTACTTCAGAAAAAAGACTATCTTCCTCTTTTTTGAAAGCTGTTTCTTTATCAGAAAATGAATCTGATTTTTGGGAAGCTTGCTCACTAGCTGCTTTTTTATAAGCTTCTTCTCTAATTTTCTGTGCTTGAGCGATTTTTTCAGCTACTTTTTGAGCTTGTCTTTCAACCTCAACTCGTCTAGCTTCCTCTAACGCCAACTTACGCTCTTCTTCTTGAGCACGTTCTTGTGCTTCTTCTTTTAAGCGCTCCAATCTTGCATTTTCTTCAGCTTGAAGTCGAAGGGCTTTTTCTTTTTCCTCTGCTTCTTTTAAAGCTTTGGTTAGCTCCTCTTCACGACGTTTAGCTTCTTCTGCTAATTTAAGTTCTTCTTCACGACGACGTGCTTCTAATTCAGCTTCAGCGATAGCGAGCTTCAACTCTTCTTCTCGAGCTTTTGCCGCTGCCAAAGCAGCCTCTCTCTGTTCATTGGCTTTCTTGATATCTTCTAAAATTTTCTCTTTAAAGCTTCTGACTTCTTTTTGTTTATCGTCAAAATTATCGGTCAAAATATGGCCTCCTAATCATTGTCAAACGCCATTATACCGTAATCCATTCACAAAAGCAATATTTGGGATTATTTGTTACAGTTTCTTAACACATTTTAATGAAAATAAGGGTTTTCCCAAACCATATTATACCAAACGCTACCACCATGGTTAGACTCAGATAAACCTCTATCTTCAAATCCATTCATACTATAATAAGAAATTAACTCATCATGACAAGTCAATGTAATCCCTTGCCGATGAGTTGAAACTGCTAAGTCTTTCATAGCAGCTAGAAGGGCTGTTCCAACACCTTGCCCCTTAAAATTGGCGTCAACCGAAAGACTGGTAATAGCGATATAGCCACCTTCATGATCATTTTCTTTCACTTCATGAAAGAGTTCATCAGTAATATACTCATGTGGAATAACGGGACCCTCAATGTAACCTGATATTTTTCCACCTATCTCTGAAATAAGAAAAGTATCACTAATTTTTTTTACCCTCTCCTCCATAGCTTCTGGAGTAGCGGCTTCATTTTCTGAAAAATTAGCTTGTTCAATGCGAATAATGTCTGCTAAATCTTCTATTTTTGCTTGTCTAATGATCATATTTCCTCCTAAATAAAGACTTAAGCCGGAATAAATTATCCCAGCTTAAGTATTTTTTATTGATTATTTTGTGTCAAATTAGATAATAGTTCCTCAAACGAGCGTTCGTAGAGCTGAATATCTCCTGCCCCCATAAAGACATAAACAGCATTATCGTGGTTAAGAAGCGGTGAGACATTTTCAACGGTCACAACCTTAGCAGGCTTACTAATTTTCTCTGCTAAGTCTTCAACTTTTACTTCTCCTTTATCCACTTCACGCGCACTACCATAGATTTGAGCTAAATAAACAGAGTCTGCTTCATTTAGAGCTTGCGCGAACTCATCTAAAAGGGCAATCGTACGTGTAAAGGTGTGAGGTTGGAAAATAGCCACAATCTCTTTACTTGGATATTTTTGACGTGCCGCATCTAAAGTCGCAATAATCTCCGTTGGATGATGGGCAAAGTCATCAATAATAACCGTTTCATTAATCAATTTTTCAGAAAAACGTCGCTTTACTCCTGAGAAAGTTTTCAAATGCTCTGCCACCAAAGCCATATCAAAACCTTCAATATATAGGTTTGCAATCACAGCTGTCGCATTTAAAATATTGTGACGCCCATAAGCAGGAACATGAAATTCTCCCAAAACCTTATCTTGAAACTTCACTTTAAAGTTAGAACCTGATGTTGAACGTTTGATGTCATAGGCTACAAAATCATTTGCTTCATCAAATCCATAGTAATAAATTGGGGCATCTGAGGTAATCTGACGAAGTAACTCATCTTCACCATAGATGAACAATCCCTTTTGAATCTGTTTTGCATAGTCGTTAAAAGCATTAAAAACATCATCAATACCCGTAAAATAGTCTGGATGATCAAAATCGATATTGGTAATAATGCTGTACTCTGGATGATAAGGCATAAAGTGACGTTCATATTCATCTGATTCAAATACGAAATATTGACTATGTGCCGAGCCTCTACCAGTCCCATCACCAATCAAAAAGGAAGTATCTGTAATATTTTTCATCACATGTGCCAATAAGCCTGTTGTAGAGGTTTTTCCATGTGCTCCTGCCACTCCAAAGCTTGTAAAGCGACGCATAAACTCACCTAAAAATTCGTGGTAGCGTTTAAAAGGAATCCCGTTAGCAACGGCATAAGCAACCTCGATATTATTATCTGGACGAAAGGCATTCCCTGCAATCACTTCAATATCATCTGAAATATTAGACTCGTCAAAAGGAAGTAATGAAATACCTGCTTTTTCCAAACCGTGTTGAGTAAAATAATATTTCTCAACATCACTCCCTTGTACTTGATAACCCATTTGGTGTAAAAGTAGAGCTAGTGCACTCATTCCTGAGCCTTTAATGCCTATAAAATGATAGGTTTTCGTCATGTTTTCTCCTTTAATATCAATCTTCAAATCGAGTCAGATTTAGTTCTTGAGCCACCCTTTTTTCAGTTTTTAACTGCCTATCTGGATAATTGTAAATCTGACTTTTCTTTAAGAAATCATAGTTATTTTTCTTTTTAGTAGTATTCTTTTGATTTTTAGGTTGCTGATAGTGACTAGGTAGCTCTGCTAAAATATAATTTTCTTGTCTCAGTTTCTCCGAAAAACGTGACAATTCTGTCACAGACTGAGATGATTTTGGCATTTGACTAGACTGCTTTTGAGATTTAACCTTTGGATTCGATTCCATTTTTGTTGATGAAATGGCTTTACTCGATAACACTGGATTGGTTTTTATTTTATTGGATAAATAATCTTGACGCTTTCTTTTCAAATCGCGTTTAGAATTTTCCCTCATCTGTTCAGCATAAGTCTTATCCTCAGATACCACCACTTGTGATACGCTAGTTTTTTCTTCCTTTATAGCCGATGAGATGGGACGCTCTTGTAAAATATCTTGATAACCCTTGTCTTGATAAGTACCATGGATATTAGTAATTAAATCCTCAGTTTCATATAATTTCATGATTTTAGGTTGCTCAACAATAATTTCATGATCAGCTACCAAGGGAAATTTTCTCTTTTTACGATCCATGCTACCCTTCCTTTCTATAGCATTCCTATTATAAACTAAAATAGAAAACTTTTCAAAATTTATCTTTTCATTTATAAAAAATAATCACGTCATTCCAAGGATCTCTTTTATTTCCTCTATTGTCATATTAGATTGTGTCGCATCTCCATCAAGGACACTGGCGACCAGATGTTTCTTGCTTTCTTGTAACTCTAAAATTTTCTCTTCAATTGTTCCGCGTGTAATCAAACGATAGACCTCAACATTTTCTCGTTGACCTAAACGATGAGCACGACTAATCGCTTGCATCTCTACAGCTGGATTCCACCAAAGGTCAATCAAGACAACCGTATCAGCTCCCGTCAAGTTCAAACCAACCCCACCTGCTTTTAAAGAAATCAAAACCAGATCTTTTGAGCCACTGTTAAATGCCCTTGTAATCTCTTGGCGTTGATCAGCAGGTGTAGAACCTGTGATTTTATAACTTGTCAAACCAATCTTAGTCAACTCCTCTTCTGCAATATCTAGCATTCCTCGAAACTGAGAAAAGACCAGTGCTCGGTGACCACTATCTTTAATTTGTTGCAGGAGCTCTCTTAAACTGTTAATCTTTCCTGACTCTCCTTCATAAGTCATAAAAAGTTTAGGAGTATCACAAATCTGGCGAAGTCTAGTGATACCTGATAAAATCTCAATTTTACTGCGATTAAGATCCGAATCTGAAGCACCTTTAATTCTTTCTTGCATTTGTCTTAATTGTGCGAGATAAATCGCTTTTTGACTATCTGCTAACTCATTAGTATAAGTCGTTTCTATCAAATCAGGTAACTCAGGTAGAACATCTTCTTTTTTACGTCGCATCACAAAAGGTTTAATATAACGCGATACAGTTTTTGGATCTAATTTTAAAAATGTTTTCTTATTAGGAAGTAAGCCTGGTAAAACAATCTGAAAAATCGACCAAATTTCCAAAAGCTTATTTTCCACAGGTGTTCCAGATAAAGCAAAGCACTGCTTGGCTTCAAAATCTCTTAAATGTTGAGCAATCTTGGTCTGAGTATTTTTCATCACTTGTGCTTCATCTAAGATTAAATAGTCAAACTGATACTGGCGATAAACCTCAAAATCTTGCCTAAAAGAAGTATAACTTGTGATGGTGACCTGATGTGCTTGCTGAATAAGCTCATCGCGGTTAACTTTAGAGCCGTATGCGACAACCACGTCTAAGTCTGGTGAGAATTTTTTAAATTCATCTTGCCAATTATAAATCAGACTGGAAGGCGATAAAATTAAGACCTTAGATGCCTTAGTTAATTTAGAAGATAAAAAGGCAATGGTCTGGAGGGTTTTTCCTAGTCCCATATCATCTGCTAAAATCCCACCAAAACCATAGTGATCTAGCATAGATAGCCACCTAACTCCTGATAATTGATAATCTCTCAACTCCGCTTGAACTCTTAAACTTGGAAGAGGGTAATTTTCTGGGTGTGTTAAGTCCTGTGCCATCTTTTTAAAATCATCTGAAAAACTAATATTAGATATATTTTTAAAATGATCTGCAATTTGATAAGTGGCTACTCCTGATAACTCTAAATGCCCATTAACTGCTGCTTTGGCACGTAATTTTTGGAGGACTTGAGCAACTTTTTGAGTCTCTTCATCAAATAAAATCAACTTTCCTGATTGACTAATAAAATAAGGTGCATTTTGATACAGTGCTGTCAAGGCCTCATCCACATCATCTTCTACAATATTAGAAAAATCAAATGAAACATCTAACAAACTTCCCTTGGTTGCTATTGATACTCTTGGTTTTTCTTCTAAATGGAAACCCGCTAAGGTATCACCGATATAGACTTGACCGATTTTTCTAAAACGATTAAGCGTTTCTTCAAAAAAAGTATATAAGTCAGATGGTAAAAGTGGGGCGCGATAGGCTGAAAAATAACCCTCGAAACCTGCTTGTACCATTAAACGCTTGATTTTTTCCTCTTTTTTAAAATTACTAGCAAAAGGGAGTGACAACAGACTATCTTCTGTCACTACTTCTAGTTGCCCATAATCATAACGCAAAGATAAACTAATTTCCCCTGTGTTTAAACTATCAAAATAAAATTTGGGAGTAAAATCACGAATTTGAAAAGTTTTAGGAGCCTCAACTTGACCAACCTCTTGAAAATCCAATAAACTAGCTGCTAATTTTGCTTGTTCTTCCAAATTAAAACGAAGATACTTTGCCCCATCCTCATCTATTGGAAGGGTTTTTAAATTAGCCACCAACTTTCTTTGCTTCTGATTCAAATGATAAAAAATACCTTTATAAAAAAGATAGCGGTGATCAAATAAACTACTATAGTCCTTTTCTTTAATCATCAATTCAATGTACTGGCGATGCACGTCAATTTTAAATTGAATCAGCCCTTCTTCTCCCACCAAATCGTGAATGGTAACCTGCTTATAAATTTTATCAGCATAAGTTAATTGAGATTCTGGTAAGGCCTGTAGTAACTCTAAGCCTTCTTCAAAATATCCCAAGGGTAAGGCCAAATGTCTAGAATGATTTGGTAAAATATGTTCACTATCTAAACGATCACCTCGAGGAATCACGCGCCACAAAAACGTAATCAATTCTTGACTTGAGGCATCAAAATTCAACAAAGACAACGGTTCATAATAATTTTTTCCGATTTGATAAAAAGATTCTTCCTCTATGACCAGTAAAAAAGCTCTAATATCACGGATGATATAGCTTCTCTCATCTGGTAAGCGACGAATGCGTAAGGTCCACCAAATATCATTGGTATATAAACTTTGTTCACCAACAGCTAACAATTGGTAACGCAAGGTATCATCATCATTTAGAGATAAGTGATCAAGAAAACGACTTCCAAATGAAGTGATTGCCTGTGTTGCCTGCTTTTCTTTCTTTTCTTCCTTAATACCAGAAACCAGTTTTTGTCCTTCTGAATCATTTTTCATAAAATATTCTAAAGCGGCTTGATGAAGACAGTATTGTTTAGATTTAAAGAAATCACATTGGCAATTAACTTCCTCTGTATCCAAAGAAAATGAAATCATTTTACCATCTACCATCGCTTTAATGACCGAATCTTTTTCTTCTATTAATTCAAATTTTCCCGATTGATATAACTCAATCCCCTCGTTACGAATTCGCCCTGGGATAAGTTTAGCCATACTGATACCTCTTTTTCTTTATCCCTCTATTATAGCATACTTTAAAAATAAAAAAGAAGTTAAGCTGATCTTAACTTCTCACGGTTGGGGTTTGATATTATTTTTCTGCGTCCATTTTAAGCTTGCCTATCTCAAATAAAAAGTAAGATAAAAATCTTTCTCTACTTCTCTTAGAAAAAGCTAGCACATTTATGTTGCAGAAGCTTTTATTTTCGTTTACGTGCAATCAAATGAATCGGTGTTCCTTCAAAGACAAAAGCTTGACGGATTTGATTTTCTAAGAAACGAAGGTAAGAAAAATGCATCAACTCTTCTTCATTAACAAAAATCACAAAAGTAGGTGGTTTCACTGCAACCTGAGTAGCATAGAAAATTTTAAGGCGTTTTCCTTTATCTGTTGGCGTTGGGTTAATTGCTATAGCATCCATAATAACATCATTTAAAACAGCAGATGGAATGCGCATATTTTGATTTTGACTGATGCGTTTAATCATTTCTGGTAATTTGTGTAAACGTTGTTTCGTCAAAGCAGAAACAAAAATAATCGGAGCATAGGAAATGTATTGGAAATTATCACGGATATCATCTTCCCATTGTTTCATGGTATGATTATCTTTTTCTAGCGTATCCCACTTATTAACCACAATGATAATCCCTTTACCAGCTTCATGTGCAAATCCCGCAATACGTTTGTCATATTCTCGAATTCCTTCTTCCGCATTAAGCACCATCAAGACAACGTCAGAGCGATCAATCGCACGCATGGAACGCATCACAGAGTATTTTTCTGTATTTTCATAAACCTTACCAGATTTACGCATTCCTGCTGTATCAATCATAGTAAACTCCTGCCCATCACTATCGACAAAGCTTGTATCAATAGCGTCACGTGTCGTTCCAGCAATAGGACTTGCAATCACACGATCCTCTCCTAAGATGGCATTAATTAAGCTTGATTTTCCGACATTTGGACGACCAATTAAACTAAACTTGATAATATCTGGATTTTCTTCTTCTTCCTCAGTTGGAAGATTCTCTACAATCGCATCTAAAACATCTCCTGTTCCAATACCATGAACAGATGACACAGGATAAGGATCTCCCAAACCAAGTGCGTAAAAATCATAGATATCATTACGCATCTCTGGGTTGTCTACCTTGTTAACCACTAAAATAACTGGCTTGTGGGTACGATATAAAATCTTTGACACATACTCATCAGCATCTGTCACCCCTTCTTTACCAGATACTACAAAAACAATGACATCTGCCTCACTCATCGCAATATCAGCCTGGTGTTTGATTTGCTCCATAAATGGTGCATCGACATCATCAATACCTCCTGTATCAATGATTGAAAACTTACGGTTCAACCATTCGGCTGTTGTGTAAATACGGTCACGGGTTACCCCTTCAACGTCTTCTACTATAGAGATACGCTCACCTGCGATACGGTTAAACAAAGTCGATTTTCCGACATTCGGACGCCCGACAATAGCGATAGTTGGTAAAGCCATAATACTCTCTTTCTTGTTACAATAGTTTATGTTTTTTTAATAATTTTTCTGTTTCTTTTTGCTCAGCCTGTCCAAATTGTGAAATCAGGCGTTCAGACCAAGTTTCCGTTTGACGATCACCCGCATAAATCCTTTGGACTTCATCATAAGCCAGCACTACAGATGAATCCTGTTCCTTATACACTTCATCAAAGACGACAGCTTCTTTTGGCAAGCGTGGTTTAACAGGATGTTCTTGCGCAGGTTCTCCAAGTGCAATACAAAAAATAGGATAAGTATATTCTGGAAGGTTAAAGCAAGTCGCGACGTCCATAGCTTTGTGGCGAATCATCCCAATGAAAACACCTCCGTATCCCATACTCTCTGCTGCAAGGAGACAATTTTGTCCCGCTAAACTTGCATCAACAGAGGAAATCAAAAGATTTTCACTCCCTCTAGCATCAAAAGCCGTTTGATGTAAATCAGCTGCCTTACTCGCTCGGTTCAAATCACCTACAAATAATAAAATCGCCTGAGCTTGCAAAATAGCAGGTTGAGGGGTGAGTTGATAAAGTTCCTCTTTTTTCTCTGCAGAGGTAACAACAATGATAGAATAGGATTGAAAATTTTTCCACGAAGATGCTGCTCTGCCTGCCTCAATAATCTGATCTAATTCATCAGCTGCTATTGGACGATTAGTAAAACGCCTAACAGAAGTATGTTTTAACATCAAATCAATCATATCTGTCATCTACGATTCTCCCCTTCTAAATGCAATTCTGTAGCCAAATAACGTATGCGTTCCATCACACGCTTGGCTTCCCAAACCTCACCATCAGCTTTGCCAGAAGATAATTTTTTCTCCAAATCAGCCATACTATAATTAGACGTAAAAAAAGTTGGCAGATTTTCAAGCATACGGTACTGTAAAATAACTTGTAAGACCTCATCACGTATCCAAGCACTAGCTTGTTCTGCACCAATATCATCTAAAACTAAAATTTCAGCCATTTTAATGCGATCAATCTCTTCTTTGACATTCCCTGTTTTGATGGCATGTCGAATATCAATCGCAAAGCTTGGAAAATGAAGTAAAGTGGTGCTTAACCCTTTTTTCTCAGACAAATCTCTCGCCAAGGCAGCTAACATAAAGGACTTGCCAACCCCCATGTCACCATAAAGGTATAGACCTTTTGTTATCTGAGGAAAATGCTCTACAAAACTCACAATAGCCTCAAAAACTTCAATACGCTTAATATCATCAAGCATAATATCTTCTAGCCCAATTTGTTTATATGACTTAGGGAGATTAACCAGATGAATACGATCACTCACTGCCTGCTTTTCCTGCGCTTGATGATGTTCTTTCGTTTCCTTATAAGAGACATCAGCATAGCCTTCGTTCATCACTAATACAGGCTGATAGCCTTTAGCAATATAAGCCTCATCGCCACGATTAAAACGATCACGCTCCATACGAAACTGATTCAGTTTTGTTAAACTCAACTGTACCTGATCAGGAGTTAGACCTTGCTCTTTTATAAACATGGCCACATCTGGATCTTTTAAAATCTGCTCTTTTAGCTCTCTTGGGTTAAAACGTGTGGGGTATTGGATGCTTATCTTTTCCATCTAGTCCTCCTTTCCCAAATCTCTCAGTCGCTCTAGGGCTTTTTGCCGGTAGGCTTCTAGTTTTTCTTGCTCATCTTGACTGGTTTGATTTTGATAATTTTGATTACTCCATTTAGGGATATTGGTTTTATTCGTTTTTTCTTTTGCTTGAGATTTTTTCTCTCCGACAGACCGAAGATACTTCATCGCATCATCAGCTCGCGAAATCCCCTTACTCACAAAATCATTGGCTAATTTTAGCACATAGTTTTTATGCAAATTCGCAGAGTGAGTCTTATTCATGGTATAGAGTACCATAATGTTGATCACTTCATCAAGCAATCCCATCTGAGCCATTTCTGCTAAAATTTTAACTTCATCTCTCGTCACTATTGCCTGCTTTGGCTTTTTAATTTTAGCTAAAAATACCTCAGGACTATCTTCTCTGGCTTCTTTGATGACAATTTTTTCTTTCTCACTAAAGTCATTGGTGGAAGGGGAATTCTGACTTTCCCTTTTAGCCACCATTCGTGAAACTAAAATCTTATTTTGACTAGCTGTTTCTCTCGCCAATTGATAAGTATCATACCATGTTAATTTATAACGCTCAGATAGGTTAAAAATAGCTACTAGATCCGTTTCTTCATCCGTAAAACTAAGCCCATCTCTTCTCATCAACCGTTTAAAACTATCTAAATCAAAATAGTTTTTAGCTACCTTTGGATGCTCTGATGGAACAATTTCTCCTTGATTTCCAAACACTTCCGAAAACTTCTTAGAAAGATTTCTAGCCTCTGGAATCTCTTCGTCCATCTCAGAAACTGCAACTTGTCCAATAGCCCCTTCTAATAAATGACGATACAGAGCATGTGATAGGAAATTTTCTTTAGATAAAGGCGCTCTGACATCAATGATATAAGCTTGACGATCTTGATAGAAACGAACAAGATCTAGAGCCGTCAAAACTGCCAAAGCCTCCTCGAATCGTTGCATGTTATAGAGAGTATGATTTAAAATCTCATGAAAGGCATGTCGCTTTTTCCCTTGATCATAAAAAGCTTGTAAATAGCAATATAAAATATAAGCATCAGCTTTAATAATGGGATAATACAGTTGCATCGTCAAAGGATCAGCAACCTCTATCCTCCCTTTATCAAGATAGTAGAAGGAATCATTCGCTCGCATCTTTATCTAATCTCTTTTTCTTTGTGCGCATACTTTTAGTCAACTGGTGCAACAACTCTTCCAACTCATCGACATCTTTAAAGCTACGATAAACACTTGCAAAACGAACATAAGTAATCTCATCTAAATCCGCCAACTCATCCATCACTAGATTCCCAATAACCTCACTGGGAACCTCATTATCATAGTCACTGCGAATCGTCTGCTCAATACGAGCAATAGCTTGGTCGATCACCTCAGCTGATACTGGACGTTTTTGAGCACTCCTTATAATACCTGTATAGATTTTCTCGCGAGAAAAGGATTCTCGCGTCCCATCTTTTTTTACCACAACAAGCGGAATATCCTCTATTCTCTCAAAAGTTGTAAAACGGTAATGACACTGGTCACACTCTCGACGACGTCTAATGGTCGTTCCTTCTTCTGCTTGACGACTATCAATCACACTTGATTTATTACAATTACATTTTGGACAACGCATGAAAACACCCCTATCTCCCAAAGAATTCGTATTCTTTATTGTATCATATTTTGAAGCACAATAAAAGAAAGTAAGATACGACAGTGTTTTTAAAAGGATACATAAAAAAGGTTGGATTGCACCAACCTCTCAATAGAAATATCATCTATGATGCTAATGATCATTTTTCCCTTACAATAGGGATGCGCAACATAAACTCTGTTCCTTTATCAACTTCGCTCACAACATCTATCTGACAATGATAAGCTTCCACAATTTCACTCAAAATAGATAACCCAATTCCTAAACCAGCTTGTGTACTTACACGATGGCGTGACTTATCAGACCTATAAAAGCGCTCAAAAATATGCTGTAAATCTTCTTTAGAAATTCCTTCTCCCTGATCTTTAACCCTGATCAAAGCATACTGTTCCTCTAAACCTATTGATAAGTCAATAACCTTTTTATCTCTAGAATATTTAACAGCATTATCCATTAGGATAGTCAACGCTTGTTCAAAATGATTTTTATACATCTTAATCATAATAGGCTGAGCCATCTGATCACTTAAGGTGATGTCAAAATCAGGGTGTAATCCTTTAAAGTTCCCCACAATGGCAGCACTGGATGTTTGAACTATACAAGTATCATTTTGATGCTGCTCAAAACTTCCTGTGATACGCACCATCTCAAGCATATCATTAATCATGATATTCATACGATTAATTTCTACTGAACTAACCTCTAAGCTCTCTTCTAGAATTTCAGGATCATTTTTCCCCCAACGCTGCAACAAATCTAAATGACCCTTAATCACAGCGATAGGAGTTCTAAGTTCATGACTGACATCGCTAATAAAACGAACTTGGCGATCATTTTGCTCACTCAACCGCTCCAGCATCTGATTATAAATATGAGCTAAACTTTCAATCTCATCGCCAGTATGAATTTCTACACGCTTAGATAAATCTGAAGGATTTTTCACAACCTCACGCATGGAAGCATTTAAGGCATGGACAGGACTTAAAAAACGCCTAGAAAACTCAACAATAACTAGCTGACCAATAATCAAAATAAAAATTTCCATGACAACCAAAAAAAATAACACACGATTACGAATATTATAATAAACTTGTAAATTTTGAAATATTTGAATATAACCTATAATCTTTTTAGAGTTGGATTTTGCATAAATCGGCTTAGTCAGCACATATCCTTTCACGTTACTGTAGGCCGTTGAATAAATCTCCCCAACATATCGTAAGGTTGGAGGATTTTTTTCAGAATCTGTTGTAAAAATTAATCGCTTTTGACTACTGTAAATATAAGCTTGTTGTGTTGATATCAAGACAGAGGACAAATCTCTCATTTCTCGAAAAATATGATGTTCCCTAATCGATTCTTGAACCTTCACCACATCAGAATCTCTATGCGTATAAAGATAGTCTGATAAATTATCTAAAGTCAACTCCTTATCAATCTCAGACAATTCCGTACTCAACTTTTGACTATTTGCTTGAAGTGTCTCTTTTTCATGATTTAATAATATATAATTCATAGAAGCATAAGCCAAAAGTGTTACAATAGTAAAAATAAACAGAAAAAGGAAAAAAGTCGTCACAGACAATTTTCCTTTTAAACTAGCACGGTGATAATACTCACGTATTTTTTTTAACATTATTTTTCACGTACCACATATCCCATTCCACGAACGGTCTGAATATAACTTTCACGTCCTGGGACATCAATCTTACCACGAAGGTAACGAACATAAACATCGACAACATTAGTCTCAACCGCTTCATCATATTTCCAGACACGTGAAAGCAACTCCTCACGTGTCATTACTCGATTGACATTACTCATCAATGCGTTTAGCAAGTCAAACTCACGTTTTGTCAATGGGATAGTTGTGTCACCACGAACCACTGAACGATTTTGACTGTCAATCTTTAAGTCACGATAAATAGCTGAACCATCAGAAAAGGATTTTTCACTTTCAAAATCTTGACGACGGAAAGTCGCACGAACCCGTGCTAACAACTCCTCAATCGCAAATGGTTTAACAATATAATCATCAGCACCTCTATCAAGACCAGACACGATATCCATCACGGAATCACGCGCTGTCATCATAATCACATAAGTCGTTTTTTCTTGACGAAGTCGACGTGTTACTTCGTACCCGTCCATCTCTGGTAACATCAAGTCTAAAAGAATTAAATCAAAATCATCATCTATTGCTTGCTCTAGGCCGCTACGACCATCATGAGCAATCGTTACCTCATATCCCTCATGTTGCAACTCCAGAGAAACAAAGCGAGCGAGATTTTTTTCATCTTCAATAATTAAAATTTTCTTTACCATTTTCACCAACCTTCTTCCTTTATAGGATATCATGAAGTTATCATCACATCCAAACTTAACGCATCGGTATAATTATACTATCTCTTGTTAGTTTTTTCAATCATTTTTAAAGCAAAATAATTATTTTACATCAATTCACTCATCACTGTCAAATAATTTGCTCAGAGAAGCAAATGGACTAGACTCGGCTTTTTTTTCTTCTTGCAAATCCTTGTACTGACTCTCTGTCAAGACCGACCACGATTGACCTGAGGGCATGGTATCATCGTTTTCTTCTTCAGTCGTCAAAACTTTCATTGGAATATTAAGAATAATATTATCCGCAACACTCTCCGACAAACTGAGAGTCGTTCCATCTAGAACTAAGACTAAATCTTCATCTACTAAATCTTGCTTAGCAACCAGTTCTTCAGCTGAAACAAAAACTTCTACAACCCCATAGGACTGCTCTAACTCAACAGGTGTCATAGATCGACTTGAAGGGAGAACCAAAACATACGACAACTGATACTCCAAAAGGTATAGTCCATTTTCATAAATCAACTGGCCTTTAGCCAAGATATCTCTAATATCCAAGATTTCACTGTTACGATCTTGTAACTCTTCTTTTAAATCCAATTGCTCTTCAAAGGTTATTCCCTCAGGCTTTTTTTTAACATCTAAAAGATTAAATATCATAGTTTTCCTTCTACCAACTCATTTAAGGTAATTTGACGCGTTTCTCTAATAATCTCTAAAATTTCCTGAGCAGACCTGGGCTCTCTTTCCTCCAACCAAGTTAGGATGATAGAAATAATACTCATCACACTCAGATTGATGATATACTGATCCGGCAACTCAGGAAACCTATTTTCTAATTCATAATCTTCAAAAATAAATTCTTGAATAAAAATAATGATATCTTTTTCAAAATATTTATCACCATTTACCCCTAACAATCCTTTGAAAAGCTCAAAATGATTCTCAATATAGTAAATGAGGTCAGTTATTTTTCTTTGGAAACTCTTGTTATCTGAAGCAGACAAAAACTCTTCTTTAAATTGTGCTAATAAACCTGTTTTTTGACTATTCAAAAAATCATCTATGTCTACATAATGTAAATAAAAAGTCCCACGAGAAAGCCCTGCTTTTTTCGTTAAATTAGAAACAGATACCTTATGAAAAGGTACTTCCTGTAATAACTCTACCAAGGCTAAATCTAAATAACGTCTGGTATTTTCCTTCTTAGTACTATATCCTGTCATAACTCTTTCAGAATAAACACCATGTTAAATTTATATCATAAAATTAACAATATGTCTATTTTTTTGTTCATTATCCTTCTAAATCATTTTTTCTCACCTAAATTTTATCAAACAAGAAGTAAAACAGCAAGTTTTTAGAGCTTCTGTTATTTTATTCTTACTTTATAAGCTTATTCGATATATTTCTTTAATTTCGACTAGATATTAAGAAATATTGATTTTATATTCTATATATCGGAAATCATATGACTCAACAGAGCACTAATGAAATAGAACGAGTTAGAAAAAAGTCTGAAGATTTCCAGACTTTTCTATAGACTATCTAATGTCTCAAATTTCAAAACTATTAAAATCAGTATCTTTACTTTGAAAACTTACATCTTTTTTAAACGCTCAATTCTATCGGAGATAGGAGGATGAGTATAAAACAAAGACTGATAGCGGTTTGTTTTTTTCGGGTCATTGATATACAAGGCACTACTAGCATCGTCCACCTCATGCTCCATCGGTACAGAGTGATCTAATTTTTCAAGTGCACGAATCAAACCTTGAGGATTTCTGGTCAACTCAACACCAGAAGCATCAGCTAAATACTCTCTCTGTCTAGAAATGGCCAGTTGCACTAGAGTGGCAGCTAGGGGCGCTAAGAGAATAGTGATTAAAGAAAAAATCACCATTACTAAGTCTGAACCAGACGAACGGCTATTGTCTTGGCGACGCTGAGAACGACCTGCACCGTACCACATCATTCTCCCTCCCATACTCGAGAGCATGGTAACTGCACTAGCTAAAGCAACCGCAATCGTAGAAATCCGAATATCGTAATTTCTAATATGACTAACCTCATGGCCAACGACACCTTCTAGCTCTTCTCTATTCATCACAGATAGTAATCCCGTTGTTGCAGCAACCGCCGCATTTTCTGGACTAGATCCTGTTGCAAAAGCGTTCAACCCTCTATCTTCTATCACAAAAACTCTAGGCATGGGAATTTGGGCCACCATAGCCATATCCTCAACAATATGATAATAATCAGGATAGTCTTCGATGCTAATTTCTCTTGCGCCATTCATAGACATGACCACATTAGTCGATTGAAAAATCATACTAAAAGCGTAGATGATCCCAATAATTAAGGCTACCACCATACCGCCTAGGCTTGAGCGTAACCACAAGTAACCAACTGCTGCGCCTAAAGCGGCTAAAAGTGCAAAGAAAACGATGAGTAAAAAAACTGTTCGCCTTTTATTTTGAGCAATTTGGTCAAATAACATCCCATCACCCCTTAAAAGTTAAACTCAACCTTTGGCACAGCTTTTTCTTCTTCAGGAATTTCTAAAAATTCACTTGGCTTAAATCGGAAAATTTTTGCAATAAGATTACTTGGGAAAGTCTCTAGTTTCACATTATAATTTGCAGTTGTGGTGTTATAAAGCTGGCGTGAATAAGAAATTTTATTTTCAGTATTCGTCAACTCATCTTGCAACTTAACAAAGCTAGCATTAGCTTTTAGATCAGGATAGTTCTCTGCAACCGCAAAGATACCTGACACTTGACGACTTAGCGCATCACTAGCTACCATCGCTTCACTAGGTGTCTTGGCATTCGCCACCTGTGCACGCAACTCTGCGATACTCTCTAGCGTCTTTCCTTCATAGCTTGCATAACCTTTCACCGTTTCAATGAGATTAGGAATTAAATCATTTCGACGTTTCAATTGCACATCAATCTGACTCCAAGCCTCTGTTGTCTGCATACGACGTTTTACCAAACCATTGTAACTAAAAATTCCCCCTATTACTAAAATAGCAACTACAACTAATCCAATAATGATTCCCATTTTTGTCTCCTTTTTATTTTCTTTCCATTATAACAAATTTCTTGAAATAAGGAGAAAAACACATCATCTCTTTTTTAATCCTGCCACACCTTCTATTTTTATGATAAAATAATCAAGAATAAAGGAGAAACTATGACCAAGCAAGAATTTTATACCCTACTAGCTCAAGCGGGTTTTGAGCTAACTGATCAGCAAAAAAATCAATTTGAACGTTACTTTACCCTCCTCGTTGAATGGAACGAAAAAATCAATCTCACTGCCATCACCCAAAAAGAAGAAGTTTATCTCAAACACTTTTATGATTCCTTAGCCCCAGTCCTAATGGGCTACATCAAAAATGAGCCTATCTCCATCTTAGACATTGGTGCTGGAGCTGGTTTTCCTAGTTTGCCAATGAAAATTATCTGTCCCAACTTGAAGGTTACCATTATTGATTCACTGAACAAACGTATCAATTTCCTCCATCTTTTATCAGAAGAGTTAGGGCTTCAAAATGTACGCTTTTTCCACGGTCGAGCTGAGGATTTTGGACAAGATAAGGCTTTTCGTGGACAGTTTGATATCGTAACCGCAAGAGCTGTTGCAAGAATGCAAGTACTATCTGAGCTTACTATTCCTTTTCTAAAGGTTAATGGGCAAGTCATTGCCTTAAAAGCCAGCGCCGCCGACCAAGAATTAGAAGATGCCCAAAGAGCTCTTAACTTGCTCTTTGGTAAAGTTGATATCAGTCAGGATTACCAACTGCCAAACGGGGATGATCGCAACCTTACTATTGTCACTAAGAAAAAAGAAACCCCTAACAAATATCCTAGAAAAGCGGGAATGCCAAATAAAAAACCACTCTAAACCAGTTATTTAGAAAAACAACTTACACGCTATCAACCGAAAATTTCCCTTAATAAAGGCTTCCCATCTTTTAAAGTCCATCTTCACCCTCTCCATGACCAAGAGGTAAAGATGGATTTTTTATCGTCTAAATATCATCTGACAGACTGTCTTTCAAATAACTTTCTAGTTGGCTTTTAAGTTGACTAAGACGTTTTTGGCTAGGAACTTGTCTAATACCATATCCCAATAAATAAGGAGATACCACATAACGAGGCATGATTTTACATACAAAGCCCTCTTTTATAGGATATAAAAATAAATTATAGGAAGCTTCCTTATCTTTAAAATAAACGTGTGTGATAAAGCGTAAAACTAACTGAGATACATCCGCTAGGATTTCTAAATGCGAGCGTTTAGAGATAATAATATTAAACTCTAAACCACCTGCAATGGGATCCGAAGATAAGACCAGCCTAGCACCTTGTCTAAAAGATTGAACCTCCAGTCCCTCAAAAGCACTTTCTTGAATAAAAGCATAGCCGTCAACGGTTTCTAGCCCCACAATTTGAAGGTGAGGATGGCGCAAACTCCCACCAGACAAGGGACCAAAATTTTTATAGCATAAAACCGATTTAAATTTCTCAGATTGCTCTAGGTACTCAAATTTTTCTACTGCATAAGAAAATAGCTGTCGGTTATAATCCCTAGAATAAATCGGAATATCTCCATCATGCCAATCTGACTCTATAATCAAGGTTTGATAAGCCTGCTCTAAAACAGGGTATTTGTTTTCAACCCAAATCATTTGATCTTGTCGATCCAAGACTTTTCCTAATTCTTCTTGATAACAAAATGGACAACGATCTTGATTAGTTGGTTTCTTCTTTGCGATACTACTATTAAATGTTAATTTAGCCCGTGTCATATTTTCTCCTTTTCTTTTATTATACGCAAGGACTTCTCCTTGTCAAATCTCACTGCACTTTATTTTTTTGATATAATAACTCTAGTTTATCTTGGAGGTTCTATGAAAAAATCAATCCTCACTTATCCACTATCAACCACTCAAAAACTTAGCCTTAGTTTTATTGGTCTTATTTTTATCGGAAGTTTATTATTAGCATCACCTATAATGCACTATCCAAATGCTCCTGAAACAAGCTATCTTGATCATCTTTTTACTGCCGTATCTATGGTCTGTGTGACGGGGTTATCTGTATTTCCTGTCAGTGAGGTCTATAATGGACTGGGCCAAGTTACTGCAATGGCCTTAATGCAAATTGGAGGACTTGGCTTAGTCTCTTTAGTCGCCTTTAGCCAATACAGCCTCAAAAAACGCCTCTCTCTGCGTGATCAAACATTGCTACAATCTGCAATGAGTCAAAGCACCCATCACCACTTAAAAGAATATCTCTTTTTTGCCTATCGTCTTACCTTTGGAATTGAATTAATCTGTGCGATTTTATTGGCATTTGATTTTATTCCTAGATTTGGATGGGGAAATGGAATCTTCAATAGCCTTTTTTTAGCAGTTTCAGCTTTTTGTAATGCTGGATTTGACAATATCGGTCAAAATAGTTTACAACTTTTTGCTCTTAACCCCTTGATTAATCTTGTCCTTGCTTTTTTAATTTTTTCTGGAGGATTGGGATTTAATGTCTGGCATGATCTTTACAATAGCTACTTAAACAGCCGACCACAACCACGATTTTGGGCGAATTTTTGGAAACACTTATCGATTCATTCTCGCTTAATTCTAAACAGTACGGCTATCATTCTCTTATTGGGAACGGGCTTATCTTTTCTACTAGAATATAATAACTCCGAGACCTTAAAATATTTGACCTTTCCTGAACAAATCTTGGTCAGTTTTTTTCAAAGTGTCACCATGAGAACGGCAGGTTTTTCAACCTTATCCTACCTAGATACTGGTCATGCTACAAATTTTCTCTATATCTTACAAATGTTGATAGGAGGAGGGCCTGGAGGAACTGCAGGAGGAATTAAAGTCAGTGTTGCAGCCATTTTATTTCTTTTATTTCGAGCAGAGTTGGCAGGACAATCCCAGGTCACCTTTCAAAATCGGACAATCCCTCAACGTCTTTTACGACAGACCCTCACCGTCTTACTCTTCTTCTTTGGGATCCTAATCATTGGCTATCTACTATTATTAGAAAACGAGCCTCATTTAGACCCTTTTGCCCTATTTTTTGAAGCTAGCAGTGCTATTGCGACTGTTGGGGTTAGTATGGAGTTGACAAGCCAACTTTCGACAATAGGACGATGTATCATCATGGCTCTCATGTTTATCGGACGTGTTGGGCCCATCACGGTCCTTCTTAGTATTTTACAAAAAAAAGAAAAAGACATTCACTATGCTGAATGTGATATTATTATTGGATAAGGAAAAACTATGAAAAGAAAAATTATTGGTGTTTTGGGGCTTGGTATCTTTGGTCGTACTGTCGCAAAAGAACTCGCCCGCTTAGATCAAGATGTCATTATCATCGATAGCGAAAAGCAATATGTCCAAGAATTAGCCGATCAGGTCACTAAAGCCGTTATCGGTGATATGACGGATATTGATTTTCTAAAATATGTCGGTATCGACCAGTGCGATACCGTTATTGTCGCAACAGGAACTAATCTTGAAAGTGCTGTCTTAGCTGTTATGAACTGCAAAAAACTAGGAGTCTCACAAATTATTGCCAAGGCTAGAAGCAAAACCTACGAAGAAGTCCTCTACGGGATTGGTGCCGACTTAGTCATCGCACCCGAACGTGAAGCAGGGGTAAATCTTGTCTCTAGACTCTTACGAAATAGTATTAATGACGTCTTTCATTTTGAAGGTGATGTGTCTATTGTTGAATTTAAAACCCCTAAAAAATGGATTGGAAAATCTATTCCTCAACTCAATTTACGTCAACAATACGATATCAATGTCATCGGTATTCGTTCTAATAAGGGAGGGCCAATCAACACGACTTCTATCTTACAAGCTCCGCTAGAGGCTAACAATCTTATCGTAGCTGTTACCAGTTCTAAAACATTTGAAAAATATGATTATTTAGGGTATTTTGACTAAACGAAAAACTAGAATTTCTGATTCTTTCCAACAATTGAGATAAGGTCTCCAAAGTTGAAGGAAGTTGAAAATTCTAGTTTTTATTTTAAATTATTTTATTTCCAAGGATTATAAAAACGTCCACCATTGAGATAAAAGAGATAAAAACTTGTTAACAAAATTAGCACTGCCAAAAGTAGGACAAGGTAGTCATACCAAAGGAGAGCTTGCCCTTTGTACCAGCTTCTTTTCTTCTCTTTACCAAATCGACGCAACTCCATAGCAGTTGAAATCGTATCAATACGCTCAAGCGAACTAAAAATAAGAGGCGTAATAATCCGTATATTTCCTTTAATCCGCGAAAAAAGACTAGCTTTTGAGGATAATTCTAAACCACGAGCCTGTTGGGAGAGTTTAATCATGTGAAATTCCTCTTGAAGATCTGGAATATAGCGTAGCGTCAAACTGACCGCATAGGCTATCTTGTAAGATACCCCAATTTGATTGAGACTAGCTGCAAATTGACTAGGATGAGTGGTCACCAAAAAGATAATTGCTAGAGGAACCGTACAAAAATATTTTAAAATTAAATTTAACAAATAAAAGAGTTCTTGGCTTGTGATGTTAAAACGCCCCACACCTTCTACCAAAACTGTTTTTGCTCCATAGATCTCCTCACCATAAGCTGGTGCAAAAAGATAGACCATCACAACATTTAAGGTCGCAAAAGTCAAGATAAACATCAAGACAAATGAAATATCACGCAAGCGTATCCTTGCCAAACGAAATAAAACTAAGGATAAAAAAGAGACCAGGGCAATCAAACGCGTATCGTAAGTTGTCATACAGGCAATCGATACCAGAAGGAAAAAAACTAGTTTAGTGGCCCCAGATAGATCATAAAGAAAACCCTGACCTTCATGAAAACCAATCAAACTATTAGATTGTTGCATCATTATCTCCTCTCTTTTTAATATAGTAATCTGTCACTTGCTCAGGATCTTCCCCTATTTTTTGAGCTAAGGCAAATAGACTCGTTGGCTTTAAGTTAGCCTGCTCTAAGACAGCTGGCTGGTTTAAAACTTCTAGTGGACTAGCATCTGCTAAAATACGCCCTTCTGCTAAAACAATAGCGCGATCTGAGTATTCTAACATCAGTTGCATATCATGTGTAATCATGATAATAGTGTGTCCTTTTTCCTGCAAGCCATTTAAAAAATTCATTAAGTCTGTGTAATTTTTTTGATCTTGTCCTGCAGTAGGTTCATCCAAAATAATAATTTCTGGGTTCAAAACCAGAATTGATGCGATACTAACACGTTTTTTCTGGCCATAGGATAGGGCAGAAACGGGCCAGTTTCTAAAAGCATACAGACCGCAAACTTTCAGGGTCTCATAAACCTTTTCTTTTATGACTTCTTCTTCTATCCCTCTTAGACGTAGTCCTAGAGCCACTTCATCAAAAATCATTGTCTGGCTAATCATTTGGTTGGGATTTTGTAAAACATAACCAATGCGACTAGCTCGCTCTGTCATCGAATCATCTGCTATATTTTTTCCCTTATAAAAAATCTGACCTTCTGCCTGAACAAATTGACATAAGCTTTTGGCAAAGGTAGATTTTCCTGCACCATTTTTTCCAACTAGAGCTATCTTTTCACCTTTATAAACGCTTAAGTTGATATCTTTCAAAATAGGATTTTCTTTACGATAAGCAAACTGCCATCCCTTTACTTCTAAAACCACGTCAGATTGTTTTTTCTCTAGAGTAGAAGTCTCGCCACTTAAGGAATAAGTTGGTAAATCTAGTCGATGAAGTTGATCCAGATACAGCTCTTCTTCAAACGGATAACCTAGAGAGCGTAAGACGCTAATATAAAGAGGTTCACGAATACCATTTTCATTTAAAAGATTAGTCTTTAAAAGCTCACTGACCGATCCATTAAAAAGAATACTGCCGTCATTGATAAGAATAATGCGATCCACCTTACGATAAATGACATCCTCTAAACGATGCTCGATAATGATTGTTGTCCCGCCAGTTGATTGATGGATATCATCAATCAAAGCAATCGTATCTTGTCCTGATTTAGGGTCTAAATTGGCTAATGGTTCATCAAATAATAGAATCGGACTTTCATCGATAAGAACACCTGCCAAGCTGACCCTTTGTTTTTGCCCCCCTGATAAGTCTTGAGGACGATGATGTAATAAAGGTGTTAAGTCTAAATGCTTAGCCCAAAAATTAACTTTATCTCTCATTTCCTTTTGAGAAACCACATCATTTTCAAGCGCAAAGGCTAAATCCTCAGCCACACTAAGACCAATAAATTGCCCATCTGTATCCTGTAACACGGTACTGACCAGATGAGATTTATCATAGATTGATAAGTCAAAAGCAGGTTTTCCATCAATCAAAAACTCACCCTCGTGCTCACCTTGATGAATATGAGGAATAATCCCATTCAAACACTGTCCTAATGTGGATTTCCCTGATCCAGAAGGACCAACAATTAAAACCTTCTCTCCACGTTTGATAGAAAGATTGATATTTTTTAAGGTCGGCTCCGATTGAGCATCATATTTAAAACTAAAATTTTTAAATTCTATCACGTTATCTGTCATTTTATCTCTTATCTTTACATCTCATCTAAAAGTTTACTTTATTATTTTACCACAGTTACAGAATATGAGAAAACTCAGCTGACAAACAACTGAGCTGACTCCTTAATCTTTGGATAAACTTCCTGATTGTGTTCGAGTTTTAGCATATACTGCTAAAAGTAAAGTGCCACCAATAGCAATGGTTGTTGCATTAGACAAGCCAGCAACAAGCCCTTGTGTATAAACTTTACTTGAAGGTTCTTGATAAACCAAGATATCTCCAATAGGAGCAATCAAGCCCCAAACCAAAAGGTTAGCAACAATTTGTACGACATTAAATGTCAAGATATCTTTCTTAGGAAATAGCCCTTTTTCAATTGATAACCTTTGCTTCAATAAACCAATAGCTAGCCCTAATAGACCACTTGGAATAACCCAGGTCCACCAGATTCCGTAACCTGAAAACATATCTTTTACCATATGTCCGATAAAGCCAACCAAGCCACCAACAACTGGGCCATAAATTACAGCAAAAAGAGCCTGAACTGCATATTGCAATTGAATGCTAGTATTTGGAACTGGGCTTGGGATATTCACCAAAATTCCGATGACTACAAATAAAGCTGCTCCGATACCTGTTGCCACTACATTTTTAATCGTATTATTTTTCATAACTTCTCCTAAATTTTCTTAATTTCAAGATGCCATTGGGGTCCCACACCGACATTATAAGCCTTGGCAAAAGAACCTTGGTTAATAGCCAGTCCCAAACGATAAAGTGAATTGATATATAAAATAGGTTGACCAATTCGAACATCCGCAAATGATTTACCATAAGTCACTTGGTTTTGATAGACTAACATATCATTATTATAAATGGTCACTTCAAATCGATCACCGAACTCTGGATCTAAACGATAAAACTCTTCACGCGTGATAGAGGTCCAAAGCGAGCCAAAACGGACATCTAAAATATCAATGGCACCTTTCACCAAATCCTCTTCTACTAGGGTCTCCACAACTGGCAACTCCACAATCGCATCAACCGAGAGCTCTGGACCCACCTCTTCAAAACTAATATGGCCTGAAGCAAGCTTTGCCCCTGTAAAAGCATAGACATCACGTCCATGGAAAGTATAAGATAGCTCGGTATTTTCACGGCGGTTTTTAACCTCTGAAATTTCACGAACAGCCTTAATACCAACATGTTTTTTAATATAAGACAAAGTCCCGTTATCTGGTGTTACAATATACTGATCTGCATTGGTTAGAGCAACAACACTTTTACGATCTGATCCCACACCTGGGTCAACAACTGAAACAAAAGTAGTTCCCTTTGGCCAATACTCTATGGTTTGAAAAAGGCGATAGCTTGCCTCAAAAATATTATAAGGTGTGATTTCATGGGTCAAATGATGAACCCCAAGATTAGGAGCTTCCTGAAGGGCCACCCCAATCATAGCTGAAACTGCACCATCAACCAAGCCAAAATCTGATTGCAAAACCAATAACTGATTACTCATAAAAAACCTGCACTTTCCATATTATTGAATATCAATAATAACATAGAACAGTGCAGGTGTAAAATACCGATTTATTTGAGCTAGATATAGTTTTAGACTATAAAATCTTAGCGTTTTATTTTTTCTTTCCCCAAACAGACTTTTCAGCTACAGCTGTAAAAAGAACATCTGTTGAAGAATTAAGGGCTGTTTCAAATGAGTCTTGCAAAACACCAATGATAAAACCAACTCCTACAACTTGCATAGCGAGATCATTTGAAATACCAAACAAACTACAGGCTACAGGAATCAAAAGTAAAGATCCTCCAGCAACACCTGATGCACCGCAGGCAGAAACTGCAGCCACAACACTAAGAAGAAAAGCTGTCGCAAAATCAACCTCAATCCCCAGGGTATTAACTGCTGCCATAGTTAATACATTAATAGTAACTGCTGCACCTGCCATGTTAATAGTCGCACCAAGTGGGATAGAGATAGAATAAGTATCTGGATCCAATCCTAAACTCTCACACAATTTCATATTAACAGGAATATTGGCTGCAGAGCTTCTGGTAAAGAAAGCTGTCACGCCACTTTCTTTTAAGCAACGAAAGACAAGTGGATAAGGATTTTTTCGCATCATCACAAAGGCAATCAAAGGATTGATGACTAAGGCAATGAAAAACATGGTGCCAACCAAAACCGCAAGAAGCATCCCATAATCAGCCAAAATGCCAAGACCATTTTCTGAGATGGTTGTAAAAACTAGACCCATAATTCCAAATGGAGCTAGGTTAATAATCCAGCTTACCACTTGGGAAGTCACTTCTGCCAGAGTATGTAAAAGGTCTTTGGTATTAGGACTGGCAGTTCTCATTGCAAAACCAAAAATAACCGCCCAAAATAAAACACCAATATAGTTTGCCGTTGCTAGAGCATTAACTGGATTATCCACTAGGTTTAACAATAAACTTTGAAACACTTCTGCTACACCTTGTGGAGGGCTCAACTCACCCGTCTCTGCTTTTTTTAACACCAACTTTAAAGGAAAGATATAATTAACAATAACAGCCATTAACGCTGCCGCAAATGTCCCTAAAAGATAAAGCCCCACTACTGTTTTCATATTAGATTTTTGACCTTCTCTCGTTTGAGAAAGGGCATTCGCTACTAAGGCAAAAACCAACAAGGGAGCGACAGCTTTTAAGCCCCCTACAAATAAGCTCCCTAAAAGGCCTATCACTGTAAATTTCGGTACTACTAATCCTAAAACAATCCCAAATAGGACACCAATCATAATCCGTTTAATTAGACTGGTTCGATTCCACGTTCTGATAAATCTAGACATGTTACACTCCTTCATTTTTTCACATTCTCCATCATATTATAAATTAAAGCGCAAGTCAATCTTTCCTTCCTCTTCTTCACTGAGCTATTTATTGAATTGTATAAAATTGACTTGAATTGTATGACAATTTAAGCTATAATAGATTTTCAAAATGTTTATGACTTGGAAAGGTTTTATATGAAAACAAAACAATTTGACGCTAAAGTCTATACCGTTATTGGTTTTATGCTTTTTGCGCTTTTCTTTGGCGCTGCCAACTTAATTTATCCTGCCCTTCTAGGAATTTATTCTGGTAAAAATGTCTGGGTATCTATCCTAGCTTTCTGCCTAACAGGTGTTACCCTTCCTTTTCTAGGTGTGATTGCAACAGCATGGTCTGGAGCAAAAAATATGGAAGAATTGGCTTCACGTGTGTCTAAGCCTTATGCTATCTTCTTTTCTGTGGCTCTATATCTTTCAATCGGACCATTCTTTGCTATCCCAAGAACTGGTGCAACCTCTTATTCCATGGGAGTGGAACCTATTTTTGGTTCTAGCTTAGTGGTCAAAGTCATTTATGCTTTAATTTTCTTTGGGTTATCCTACTGGATGGCTATTAAACCTAGCAAGATGACTGAGCGTATTGGGAAATACTTAACACCGACGCTTCTCATCACAATTGCAGTTGTGATTATCATGTCCTTTATCAATCCTTCTGGATCTCTTGGAGCAGCACACAATGCGAGCTCTAGTGTCAACGATGCTTTCAAGGATCTTCCATTTATCGCTGGACTCATTCAAGGATATGGAACAATGGATGCTCTTGCTTCCCTTGCTTTTGCAGTTCTAGTGATTGATGCGGCTAAACAATACGGTGCAACCTCTGAAAAAGAAATCTCAGGCTTGACCATCAAATCTGGTCTAGTTGCTATTTCTCTCCTAGCACTCATTTATATCTTTGTAGCACGTATCGGCGCAACTTCACAAGGGTTATTTGATTTTTCAAATGGACAATTTGTACAAAATGGAATGCCTATTGATGGAGGACACGTCCTTAGCCAAGCTTCCAGACTCTATCTTGGGACAATTGGGCAAAACATTCTTTCTATTATTGTCTTTCTTGCTTGCTTGACCACTTCAACAGGATTGATCACAGCTTGTGCGGAATATTTCCATGGTCTTATTCCAAAAATTTCTCATGTGATGTGGGCAAGCATCTTCACTTTGATAGCAACGACTTTCTACTTTGGTGGCTTGTCTGAAATTATTAAGTGGTCTGTTCCTGTCCTTTATCTCCTTTATCCTTTGACGATTACTTTAATCTTCTTAGTGCTAGGGGATAAATACTTCCACTCTCATCGTAGTATCTATGTCTTTACCATCGGGTTGACGTTTTTCGCTGGGCTTTATGATGCTATTTCTACTTTTGCCACTATGACAGGATTTTTTACTATCCCATCAGCTTTAAGTCATTTCTTTACCAAGGTTGTTCCCCTAGGGCAATATTCACTAGGTTGGGTAACTTTTGCCCTCATTGGATTAATCCTTGGGCTAGTTTTCTCAAAGGTTAAAAAATAAGTAAATACAAAAACGACTACCAGATTTTATATCTGATAGTCGTTTTTTATGTTCTTAAACAAAAGCTTAACGGTGACTGATTTTTCGTGTCAAACTATCACCCGCAAACTGAATAGCAAAAATAATAAGAAGAATAATCAAAGTTGCCACAAAAGTAACATCATTGTTGAAGCGGTTATAACCATAAGAAATGGCCACATTTCCCAGACCACCTGCACCAATAGCACCAGCCATAGCCGTTTCACCAACTAAAGAGATAAGGGTTACTGTTGACACACGGATAAGATCTGGTAAGCCCTCTGATAAGTAAACCCCAACAATATCCCAAGTTGTCGCGCCAGAAGCTTGTGCTGCTTCAATCACTCCTTTATCTAGCTCTGATAAAACGACTTGCACTTGTCGTAAAAAGAAGGCAAATACTGCTACAGATAAGGAAACATTAGCAGCATCAGGCCCCAACATTGTCCCAACAATCAACATGGTCACAGGCATCAAAATCGCCAATAAGATGATAAATGGAATAGCTCTAAAAACAGAAGCAATCTTATCTAAAATCCAATAAATTGGCTTATTTTCAATAACACCACCTGGTCCTGTCATAACCAATAAAAGACCTGCCGCTAATCCTGCTATCCCACCAATGATAAAAGGGATAACCGTCATATACAGTGTCGTAAAAATTGCAGTTCCCCAACCAGCATCACCACTCCAGCCCAATTGATACACATTTGGTAGATATGTTTGAATTAAGTTTGTCATTTAAGCACCTTTCTTTAATACGATTAAATCAATCCCTGCCTCTTTAATAGCTACTTGAGCCTGTACTAGTTTTTCTTTTTCACCTGATAAGACTACAATCAACTCACCAACAGGAGTATCTGATAAAATCTCAATATTGGCAAATAAAATATTTGCTGTTACTTCATAACGTTTATAAATCTCGTTTAAAATAGGTTCATCAGTAGAAGTTCCTGCATAGTTGAGTTGAGCTAACAGAGCATTTGCTGGAAGATGCTGAACAATATCTTGTTGTTCAATTTTTTCCATAGCATCTTCAATCCCTGTAGCAACCTTGATAAAATCTTGGGTCAACGTCTCTTTAGGATTAGAAAAGATATCAAGAACTGTTCCTTCTTCGATCAGTACTCCATTTTGCATCACGGCTACACGATTACAAATATCTTTAACAATCTGCATTTCATGGGTAATCATCACAATCGTAAGACCCAATTTTTTATTAAGATCTTTCAATAAGGCTAAAATCTGTTTTGTAGTTTTAGGATCTAGAGCTGATGTGGATTCATCTGAAATCAAGATCTTAGGGTCATTTGCCAAAGCACGCGCAATCGCAACACGTTGTTTTTGTCCCCCAGATAATTGAGATGGGTAATTATCAGCACGTTCTGCAAGGCCAACCAAGTCTAGTAATTCTTCAACTTTTTTAGCTTTCTCCTCTGTCGTCAAAGAAGAGTGCTTAAGGGCAAAAGCAACATTTTCACGTGCTGTTTTTTGTGCCATCAAGTTAAAGTGTTGAAAAATCATTCCAATATCACGGCGTTTCTGACGTAAGGCTGCTGGATTCAGCTGAACTTTTTCATCTGAGAAGGTCACATCACCATCAATTGTAATCTTACCAGCTGTTGGAACTTGTAGTAAGTTGATCACACGAACAAGGGTTGATTTTCCAGCACCAGAATAACCTACAATACCATAAATATCACCTTGATTGATATGAACGGTAACGTCTTTGACAGCTTCAATGACACGTTTTTTCTGATGAAACGTAATGTCAATATGGTCTAATTTAATAATAGGATTAGGCATAAGATTTTATTAACTCCTTAATTAATTCAATATGGGTATAATAATCAGCTATAGAAACATTTTCATCTCCACCATGATCTCGACTATTGGCATTACCTAAGCCAAAAGCTGCCATAGGGACACCTAATGCTTCATATATGGTGTGCATAGGACCCGTTCCTGCAGCAGTAGGCAGGACACAAATTCCTTCTGGATAAAAAGCTTTAGCTAGTTCAATAACTTTTAAAACAGCAGGTGATGACATATCGGATCGATAAGCTTCCTCACCAAGAGTATAGGTCACACGGATATGATCATAACCTGCCTGTTTCAAATGTTTTTGAATTTGCTCTAAAACATAGTGAGGACTAAGACCTGGAACCAAGCGCATCTCCATCTTAGCAGAAGCCTTAGACGGAATAATGGTTTTAACACCTTGACCTTGGTAACCAGTGCTCAACCCTTCTATTGAGAGGGCAGGTTCAAAATAATAAGTTCTTAAAAAATCACGACGTTCTTTTTTAAGAGCAGGTAATCGCAGACCATATAGTTTTCTTAAAGTTTCACTATTTTCAAGAGCATACTCCTCAACTAAATCCAACTCACGCTGACTAGGCTCTTTAATCTGATCATAAATCCCCTCAACTAAAATCCGACCAGTTTCATCCCGTAAACTGTTTAAAGCACTTAGTAAATACCAAGAAGCCGAATCAATTACTGCACCAAACTTTGAATGAATATCAACATCAGCACTTTTGACAGATAAATCAAAAGTCACAATGCCTTTATTACCACCTGTGATTTCCAGTTGACCTGAACTATTTTTAGCTCCTTGCTCCCAAACAAGAAAATCTGCTGGAAGAAGATCTTTCTGATACTTGGCAAGATATTTATCCAAATCCGTTGAAGCAGACTCTTCTGCTCCTTCCATGATAAAAGTCACATTAACAGGAAGAGGACCAACTTCTTTAATATATTTTCTGACAGCTGTTAAACGTGCCGTGATGTGTCCCTTGTCATCATCAACCCCTCGACCATACATGTAGCCCTTTCTAATGGTCAATTTAAAAGGATCATCCGTCCACTTTTGGTCCTTATCTGCTGGTACAGTATCATAATGATTATAAAAAATAATGGTTTTAGCATCAGGATTTGGACTTTTAAACTTGGCTATGACAAAAGGAGCCGTATAAGATTCATCAATCGTCACCTCTGCACCAACACTTGAGAAAACTTCTCCTAAATAAGCCGCTACGTCAGCTAAGCCAATTTGTTGCGCAAAAATTGACTTTTTTGAGATTAGCGTCCGCAAAACCTCAAAATAATGTTGGGCAACTTCATCATTTTTAAATTTTTCAATTTGTTCACGCTCGCTTGAAAACGCCATCTTCTCTCCTTATACGACAAAATGGAGCTGGGAAAATCCCATGCTCCGTAAGTTAACTCAACCTCTTATGTTTTTTACCAAACTGGAACATCTACACCATTTGATGTTTCTTCAATCACTTTTTTCACTTCATCTGTGTGATAAGCTTTGATCAACTTAGCAATATCATCCGCTTTGTCTGATTCTTTATAATCTTTTGGAGCTGCAATAATATTGATCCATTGTTTTGCTGAATCCTCATCTGCTTGCTCTTTATAAAGTGAGGTATTATAGTCAATACCTGCTGGTACTGCATAGCTATTGTTCACAATAGCCGCATCAGCTGATGTCAAAGCACGAGCAGTCTGGCTAGCATCTAGCTCTTTAATATCAAGATTTTTCTTATTTTCAGTGATATTAGCAATCGTTGCAAGTTCCTCACCTGAAACATCTAGTTTAATCAAGCCCGCTGCCTGAAGAACATATAGAGCACGGCTTTCATTTGTCGCATCATTTGGTACCGCAATTTGAGCACCATCAGGAAGATCTGAGACTTTAGTGTATTTTGCTTTACCAGAAGAATCTGTACCAGAGAAAAGGTTAATTGGGCTAATATAAGTTTCTGCAGCAGATACTAAATCCCCTTTATTTTCTTTATTCCAGTTGTTAAGGAAGTTATAGTGTTGGAAGGCATTAAGATCCACTTCTCCATTTGCTAATGCCTTATTAGGTTGTGAATAATCTGTAAACTCCTTGTATTTCAAGGTAATGCCATCTTCTTTTAGAAGTTCTTCAATCTTTTCCCAACGAGCTTCATCTGACTCTGTTTTAGTCATAACACCAATTGTTAGGGTATTTTTATCTTCTGTTTGCTTTGAGCCACAAGCCGCTAAAACTAGTGTTGATGCTAAAGCTAATCCTGTAATTCCTAATACTTTTTTCAATTTCATGATATTTCCACCTTTAATTTTCATCTTTAACTGTTTTCTATTTTCTCACAATATAGGTCATCTAGCAAATTGTTATTAGCTAAGTCTGGATATAGAAAATAACTATAAGGTAAATCAAACGTCTCGTTTGACAATTTTTAAAAAAGCCCAGAGCATATTGCTCTAGACTTGATGTGATTATTTGTTAGGAACAGTTAAGTCATCTGCTGTTGGAACATAGTCCCCACCAAGATATTCTTTGGCTAACTTAGACAATGTACCATCTGCTTGAAGCTCTTTTAGTCGCTCATTAACAAATGTTTGGAGCTCTTCTTGATCTTGTCCAAAAATAAAGTAGATGAATGGTTGTTCTTTAGATTCTAACTCAATCGTCTGTAAATTATCTAGACCTTGGTTTTTAATAACAGAGTTAACTGTTGGGGCATCAAAAATCTTAAAGTCTGCTTTCCCTTCACTCAAGCTAGTCAAAATTTGAGTGATATTTTCATTAGTATATTTCAATTCAACAGGATTATCTTTGTGACTATCATTAAACTCTTTTAACTGAGCCTCAGTTGTTGTTCCTTGTACAACCTGAGTAGAGTGTCCAGCAATGTCCTCATACGACTTAATCTCTGAATCTTTTGGAACGGTTAAAACTTGAGGAGTTGACCCAATTGGGTAAGAATAAAGGTATTTAGCCCCACGTTCTTCTGAGTAACTAATGTTGTTTCCACCCATTTGGAATTTTCCAGAATCTAGACCAGTAAAGATAGAAGTCCACTCTGTTTTTTGAAACTTCACTTCATATTTATCAGAACCTTCAAATACAGCTTTAGCCACTTCGATATCATAACCTGTTAACTCACCATCTTTTTCATATGAAAATGGTGCAGTTGTCCCAACAGTAGCAAATACAACTTCTTCTTTCGAGCTTGATGCAGTACTACTTTTTGACGATGATGAACTGCATGCCGCTAAAACAAGAGCCGATGCTGCCGCAATACCTGCAAACGTCACTACTTTTTTCAATTTCATATTATTCCTCCAAAACGTTAGTAAACCTATCTTACCACGATTTAAAAATACTAGCTAGTAGATAATTTTTATCACCGTGATAGCTTTTCTTTATCACCAAAATATGCCAATAACATTTCAGCATTGTTAACATAGTATTTAACAGCAATTGGTAGAGCTTCATCTTTTACCTTAAAGGTATCATGATGAAGATCGGGAGCATCAGGATCTCCATTTGCACCAATAAAAGCAAATACGCCTGGAATCTTTTCTTGATAAGCCGCAAAATCTTCCCCACCCGTAACAGGAGCAACCTCAATCACTTCTGCAAAGCTTTTACTATTTTCCGCTATCAAAGGGGTTAGAATCTCATCGTTATAAGTGACATTTGGCGTTTGATCCCACTGAATATCAACTTCTGCTCCAAATTGTTGAGCCGTCTGCTCCACAATCTGCGTAAACTTCTGACGTAAAAAAATACGATTATCTGGTGTAAAACTTCGAATTGTTCCTTCAAAAAAACCTTGATGAGGCATAATATTCCAAGCCGAGCCAACCTCAATATGCGTGACCGATAACACCGTCGGTTCAAAAGGAGAAACCTGACGTGACACAATTGCTTGAAGATTGTTCACCATCGTTGTAATGGTTAAAACAGTATCCACTCCCAAATCAGGTCTGGCAGCATGACCACTCACACCAGTCACACAAACTTTAAATTTTTCAACAGCTGCCATGATAGCCTTTGAACGTAGGCCGATTTGACCGGGTTTTAAAAAAGGCATATTATGGTAACCAATAATAGCAGAGACGTCTTCTAAGGCACCTGCATCAATCATTGCATAGGCACCTGTTGCCACTTCTTCAGCTGGTTGAAAAATCAAGCGAACCCTTCCTCTTAATTCTGATTCTCTAGCTTTTAATAGTTGTGCAGCTCCCAATAATGATGTTTGATGAAAATCATGTCCACAAGCATGCATGGCACCATTTTGACTAGCATAAGAAAAGGTATTTTTTTCCACAATAGGAAGAGCATCAATATCAGCTCTTAAGGCAATGATAGGATAACCTTGCCCTATTTCAGCGACAAGACCAGTTGTTAAAGGCAAGTCTAAAATCTTAATATCCAAAGCTTCTAATCGTTGCTGTAAAAATTGAGTCGTTTGAAATTCTTTGTTAGAAATTTCAGGATTGGCATGAATATGCTGTCTCACTTTAGAAAGATTGTCGTAAAAATCCGATTCCATAAATTCTCCACTCTTTTATTGTTCTGGTAAATAGCTACCTCCGAGATAGGTTTGACTTAATTTTTCTAACTCCCCTTTAGCATAAAGTTTTTTAACAGCCTTGTCAAATTGGGATGCAAAGTCCTTGGCATCTTTTGAAAAGACAATATAGTTATTAGGGTTCAGATCTGTTTTTAAATCGGCAACTTCTAAATCATAACCTTTTTGTTTGATAAGGGTTTCAATGCTGATTTTATCAAAAATCAAGTAATCAAACTTTCCTTCATTCAAATCAAAAAGACGTTTTCCGATATCTTCTCCAGTATAAACGATAGTTGAAGACTGATTTTCCTGTTTTTTATTCCACTCTTCCACCAACTGTGCGGTTGAAGTCCCTACATCGTCATGAGTAGTCTTACCTGCCAAGTCAGACAGAGTTCGTAGTTTTTCTGAAGGCCTACTGACTAAAACTAGGGGATTTTGAGCAATAGCTGTTGAATAAAGATACTTCTTTGCCCTCTCTTCTGTATAACTCAGATTATTAGCTGCTGCCTGATAACGACCACTATCTAGACCAGGAAAAATACTTTCCCAAGATGTTTTTTTAAAGGTTACCTTATAGTCTTCAATCAATTGATCGGCTGCTTTTAACACCTCAATATCATAACCTGTTAATTGCCCTTTACTCTCATAAGAGAAGGGTTTAATATCGCCTGCAGTTGCCACGACAATTTCCTTTTCATCAGCACTGGCAGATGCTCCTCCAAGAACTAGAGGAAAAGCTAATCCTAAACTTATCAACACTTTTTTCATCGTCACTACTCCTTTTCATTTTGACCATGATAACATCCCTAATCCTAAAAGGCTAATACTTCTTTTTTATCACAGTGATAGAAAAAAGATATCAAAAAAGCCTAACAGATGCACATAGATTGCGTCTGTTAGACCATTTTTTATCAGTAAAACTTAAAAATCTGCTACATTGTGATAAACTTTTTGGACATCATCATCTGCTTCAAGAGCATCAATGAGTTTTTCAAACGTTTCAAGATCTTCACCTGAAAGCTCCACTTCTGATTGTGGAATCATCTCAAGTTCTGTTACTTGAAACTCTTCAATTCCATTAGCACGAAGGGCTTCGATTCCTTTATGAAGATCTGTCGGTGCAGTATAGACTGTAATTGAGCCATCTTCTGCCTCAACGTCATCTACATCCACATCAGCCTCAAGTAAGATTTCAAAAATACTGTCTGCATCATCGCCTGCAAAAACGATAACACCTTTTTTGTCAAACAAATACGAAACTGAGCCAGATGCTCCCATATTTCCACCGTTTTTACCATAAGCTGTACGAACATTGGCAGCTGTACGGTTAACATTGGATGTCAAAGTATCAACGATAATCATTGAACCATTTGGTCCAAACCCTTCATAACGTCCTTCGACAAAGGTTTCATCTGTATTACCTTTAGCCTTATCAATGGCACGGTCAATGATATGCTTTGGTACTTGCGCTTGTTTAGCACGCTCTAAAACAAAGCGTAGAGCCGCATTTGTTTCTGGATCTGGGTCTCCTTGCTTAGCTGCAACATAAATCTCTACACCAAATTTAGCATAAATTTTAGACGTTGCTCCGTCTTTAGCAGTTTTTTTGGCAACAATATTGGCCCACTTACGTCCCATGGGTAATCTCCTTTTATCTTTTTAGTTTTATCTCGCTTTTTAAAAGCAGAGCGAAAATTAATATCCCTTATATTATAGCACTTTGTCAGCATTTGGTAAAATATTATTTAGACTGCTTTCACGAGCAAAATGTAGCGTTACAATAGATGTGAGACTTCTAGAAGTCAAAAAGAAGATTCCCTGATATGATAAGAGTACCACCACTCACCAAAAAGGAATCTTCTCATGACTAGTATATCACAAAATCTTCGCTATTTACCACACACTCTAGAAACACGCTACCACGCTGTTAAAACCTACCAAAATGGTGCCTCTGTCGCCTTCATCTGTCGACGTTACAAAGTTTCAAAAGCCTCTCTCATGCGCTGGAATAAGCGATTTGATGGAACTAAAGAATCGTTGAAAAATCGATCCCATCGACCTCTAACACCTCATCCAAAGGCTCACACCGAGCAAGAGCTAACATGGATTAAAAACTGCATCAAAAGAAATCCAAACGCAACCCTCATCGAAATTTTTTACAAACTCAAAACAAATAAGGGATATGATAGACACCCTTGCTCACTATTTCGAATCTTGAGAAAACTGGACTTCTTCAAATCCCCTAAAACAAAGAAAAAACCTTATGTCCCAAAACCATATGACACGCCGACTAAACTCGGTATCAAGTGGCAGATGGATGTCAAATACGTCCCGACTCACTGCTACACAGGAAAACTACCTGACAAATTCTACCAGTATACCGTCATTGATGAGGCCAGTCGAGAACGCTTTATATTCCCTTTCAAAGAGCAGTCGTCCTACTCAACGGTTCAATTTCTCAAAATGGCTATTAAACACTTTGGATACAAACCAAAAATCCTCCAAACGGATAATGGCTTTGAGTTCACTCATTTCAAAGAAACCAAACAAGTTCACCCACTAGACTTATTTTGTCAGGAACTGGGCATTGAGCACAAGCTGATTCGTCCTCGAACACCCAGACATAATGGTAAGGTTGAACGCAGTCATCGAAATGACAATCGACGTTTCTATCAGCACTTGACCTTCTATTCCTATGACGATCTGATCAAGCAGATGAAAACCTATCTTTATCGTTCTAATCGGCTCCCTATGCAAACTTTAGTCTGGAAATCTCCTATCGATATCAGAAAAGCTTTACTAGGAGCTAGCTCCTAGTAAAGCTTAACAAATGGATAGCTTCAAAATAACATTTTAGGTCTCACATCATTAACAAAGGTACATATTTAGACTGCTTTCACGAGCAAAATAAGTCTTTTGTTTTTCCTATCAAAGTGATAAGAAATTCCTATTTCACAAGAGTCTAAAATCGTGTTATGATAATAAAGCCATTTAAAAGGGAGGACAAGGGAATGAAAAAACCAATTATCGGAATTACTGGAAACGAAACCAATCAATTAGATCCTAATAAAGCCATCACCCGTACCTTTGCCTCTAAGGCATTCTCTGAGGCCGTGAAAGAAGCTGGAGGAATTCCTATCATCTTACCAATCGGTGATGTGGCCATTGCTAAGGATTATGTTGATATGATTGATAAACTTATTATCACAGGTGGACAAAATGTACTGCCAGACTATTATGGTGAAGAACAAACTATTGATAGTGATGACTATCATCGTGAACGTGATGAATTTGAACTAGCCCTTGTTACTGAGGCTATCAAACAAAATAAACCGATTTTTAGCGTCTGCCGCGGTACCCAACTGGTTAATGTTGCCATGGGGGGAACACTGGAACAATCGATAAAAAATCACTGGCAAAGTGAACTAGGCTCTCAAACTACCCATGAGATCACAGTCTTAAAAAATTCCGAATTAGCTAACATTTTTGGCTCTAAAAATAGCATTAATTCCTTTCACCGTCAAGCCATTAAAGATTTAGCACCATCTCTTGAGGTTATTGCAGTTGATCCCAAAGATAACACCATCGAAGCAGTAAGAAGCAATAAAATTGCCTACCTCGGTGTCCAATGGCACCCAGAACTCCTGATTCAAGAAAAAAATGAAAACTTCAAGCTCTTTCAATATGTGGTTAATGAATTATAAAAAAACGTCTGGTCAACAACCCAGACGAGTTTTTTTATTCATTTCTCCTTATGAGATACTAATAGTTTTAAATTATCTATCTACCCAGAATTCAAATATAGAGGGAAGATACAAGCCCGATCCGTGCCTAATGTGGTCTTTTGTTGTTAGTTTTTGGCGATTTGAAAAATGCTTAAAGTCTCTCGTTTGAGTAAAATAAATACCTCCAGCTTTTTTATTCCCTTCTGGATATTCATCTGTGTATATGGTATATAAACCACCACTTTTTATCACAAATGCCCCTTCTATATCTGTTTTAGTTTGAGGAATAGTGTCATAATCTTGAGACCAAGTAACAAAATCGTTGCTTGACCACAATTCTATCTCCTTATTTTTCTCATCCTTTATCAGTAAGCGATATGAATCAGTGTCCCAAAAAATATGACCATCAATTTTATTGCCTCCATCTAACAATAACTTTTTAACCGTGGAAACTGTCATATTTTCCAAATTTAATATCATGGTATAGTTGTCAAACACCTTCATCTCATTACCATTTTTATCTGTTTCTAAAGGATTTCCTTCTGCTTGTACTGAGATGACAACACCCACTTTTCCATCTTTTGTCTGAAATAAATCAGGTGCCCAGACACTTTGGGTCTGAGGAGTCGTTAAACCAGCCTTTATCTCATGACGTTCTATCTGATTAAAATCTTTCGTTTTATAGATGACAAAGTCCTTACCTGTCTGAGGATCAAATTCTGTAACAGCAATATAGTAATACTCTCCCACTCTAAGAATAGAAGGATCTCTACCGACGATTTGAAGTTCTTTATATAAACTGATAGCATTCGGACGCCACCCTGTATAAATCTGTATTTTTTGGTCATCATTCTTAAAAAATGCATACAAGTAACGCGATCGTCCTACCATATAAATGAAAACCGCCATCAATACTAACACAAATGCCACTATACAATAGCTCATCTGTTTTTTATCTCTTTGTTTCTCCATATGCTTTATCAGATAGTACTCCTTCATTTTATGATACTAATTGAAAAGATAGCTCATCCCCCTTGAACAATTGATAAAACAAGGCTCACATAATACCAGTCCATCCATTTAAAATACAAACTCCTATCTAGCCGATGTTATTTACAAGGTTCTTACTGGAATGCGACCAAAGTTCTGTTCCTTGATATCAGAATGACCTAAGCGATAGAGGTCATCTGCTTTTTGTGTCAATTCATCCCAAGGTTTCTGGCCAATTTTTGTGACCAAGGGAACTCTTTTTTTTATGGACTTAAGATGTTTCTGTCCTCTTGCATTAAATCCTAAGACATGAATCTCTTCAGGTAAGGTTGTTTCTTTGGCATTCACTAAAATATAAGTCAACATTCGTCTAACTCTAGCTTTAGTATAGCGTTTCGTCGCAACTTTTTCTACCAACTCATCTAGAGAAGAAGCTGTTCTAATAGCTACTTTAATACGCTGTGCCATTTCTTGATTGACTTGATAAATTGTCGTCAAATTATCTTGGCTTAAAATACGATACTTGAGGTAAGAAAAATAGTTTTCCCAAGAGACTTGTGGACAAGATAAAAGTAACTGCGCTGAAGGACTAAACTTATCCACAAAAGCTTGATCTGAAATATGCTTTCTAATAGCAGTTGCTGAGGCATAGTTTGTCTCTTTTTCTTCAGAGTGAAAAGCTGCACCTTGCCTTTGAATAGGGCTCAAGGTGATGCCATAAGCACTTGCTGCTTTCGTATAAGCTAGACCCAGGACATGATTTGGGGTGGAGCCTGAGAAACTTAAACCAGCAAATTTTTCCCACATGGCCTGCGTTTTTTGTGGATAAGATAAGGTTTCAGGTAGACTAGACAAATAATTTGCCATTTCTTGCTGTTTTTCCACATAAAGTGTGGAAATCTTTTGATAATCAATCACTTCTTCTGTTCCAAAGGTCACGTTATCCACACCTAATCGCGCTAAGATAGCTATCGCTCCTTGTGCAAAGTGATCTGCTGCTTGAACTGAAACCAAAAAAGGGAGTTCCACAACGATATCAGCTCCATTTTCCAAGGCCATTTGGGCTCTGGTCCATTTGTCCACAAGTGCAGGTTCCCCTCGCTGCACAAAATTCCCCGACATTGCTACAATTTTTAAGCCTTGGGCTTTTTCTAAAAGATAAGCATGACCATTATGAAAGGGATTAAACTCTGCAACAATTCCTGTAATCATGGTTTTTTAGCTACAAAGAACCAACGTGCAGATTGCTCCTGCGGCTCTTTATCCTCAAAATCAGCATAGACCTTAACATCTGTAAATCCTGCTTGCTCTAATAAAATGTCATAGGTCAGAATCTCGTAAGTTCTCTCCTCATGAATCTCATCAAAGCGAGTAAAACGTCCATCATCATCCTGAATAAAAAAGGTTAGCTCATGCACAACAGAATGAGGGGCTTCATCGGCATAAGTATCCCATACCATAGCAAAATCTTCTGCATTTTCATGATAAGAATAGCCTGGAAAAACCTCGTCAGTTTGATAAGTGGAGTGGACATCAAAAATAAAGACACCTCCCTCATTTAGACAATTATAAACTTCTCCAAAAACATCACCAACCTCCACTTCATCTTGCATGTAACAGATGGAATCTGAGTAGCAAGTTACCAAATCAAAACTCCCAACATTTGATAAGTCGAGCATATTGCCTTGAAGAAAGTCTATCTTTTGATGTGCTGAGGAAGCGCGCTTTTTAGCAAGCTCAAGCATATCCGCACTCAAATCTAAGCCAGTAACCTCAAATCCCGCTTGAGCAAAACGGACAGACTGAATCCCTGTTCCACAAGCTAACTCTAATAATTTTTTCTTATGTTTAGGAAAGTGTCGTAAACTAAAGTCTGTCCACTTATCATAAAGGCTATCGTCCATGATGCTATCATAAACTCTCGCAAAGGTTTCATATGTTGCCATCTATCTTTTTATCCTTTCTAAAATGGTTAATAGAGGTTGAGATAACCTACCTCAACCTCTATTGATTTATTATTTAGGTAAAAATTCTGAAACATCAAGCAAAGGGGCTTCATGCCAAAGTTTTTCCAAGTTATAGTGGTCACGCTCATCTTCTGAGAAGACATGGACAATCACACTATTTAAATCCAGTAAGACCCATCCTCCTTTGGCATCACCTTCAACATGGCTAGGGTCACCCCCTGCTTCTTTCACTTTTTCACGGATATTTTCCGCAATTGCTTCGAGTTGACGGCTGTTTGTTGAGCTCATAATGACAAAATAATCTGTCATGCTCGTTAAACTCTGTAAATCTAAAATAGCGATATCTTCTGCACGTTTTTCATCGGCAGCACTCACCACTAATGTTAGTAATTCTTTTTCTGTCACTGCTTTCTCCTTTATTCTTTCAGCTTATGAACATAAGCATTGTATGTTTCTAGGGTTTTGGGATAAATAGGAAGAGCTTTTTTAGCTAGGTATTCAACAGTATGCACCGTTTCATAGGCCACTGCACGATCGAGATCTTCCTCAGCAATCAAGCGCGCCTCCTCAACAAGAGGAAATTGGCGATTGTGTTCAATATAATCGGCTACATAAACAATCTTATCCAGTGTTGTCATTTGAGCACTACCTACAGTATGGCATTCAATACTGCGTAAAATCTCAGCATCCCTCAGACCTAGGTCTTCTTGAATTTTATAGATACCAACTATACCATGCCAAACATTGTTATTCCAATTTTTCAAATCAGGATCAAGTGCATAGCGATCAATCAGAGATAAAAACTCTTCATCAGAGAGCTCTTTGGCATAATCATGCAAAAGCCCTGCCAAACCTGCTTTTTCTTGATCATAATCATTTAACTGCGCTAGATGAATAGCTGCCTTTTCCACACCTAATACATGCTGAAAACGCTTCTCACTCATGACCTTTTGCAAGGCCACTAATAAGTCTTCACGAGAGAGATTGATATACTTTTCATAGGTCATTGATAAAGTCCTTCTTCTTTGATATAGTCCAAAACAGGTTTAGGAAGAAGAAAATTAGGGGTCCGCCCAGACTTGATAAAATCACGAATCATACTCGATGAGATATCCATCAAGGGAACATCAACCCAAATGACAGGATAGCTAGTACCAGCCTTAAATTTTGGTCTTTGAACGCCGACAAATTGAACCATTTTCACTAACTCATCAATCTTATACCATTTTGGAAGATAAGCCACCATATCAGCTCCGATAATAAAGTAATAGTCCACATCAGGATGTTGTTTCGTTAACATTTTGATGGTGTCATAGGTATAGGAAACCCCTTTACGCTCTAGTTCAAGCGTTTCTACTGCTAAACCGTCAATGCCATCAAGTGCCAACTCAATCATTTTGAGACGATGCGTTTCATCAATCGTTTCTTTTTTATCTACATGCGGTGGCTCATATTCAGGCATTAGGAAGACTTGATCTAGTCCCAGTTGTTGCCTCACTTGGTCTGCTACTATCAAATGTGCGTTATGAACAGGGTTAAAATTTCCACCTAGGATACCAACCTGTTTGCGTCCTTTTTTATCGTCTTTCGTGTCAAGTTCTACTTTTGTAAATGGTGTTAAGAGTTCAATTGCCATAGCATCCTCCGAACCGATCTTTCCACCTTAAATCGCTTTTACTTTAGGTGAAAGTTTACGGTTTTCTTTGCGTGATGATTCTTTATAAAGAATCAAAATTCGTCCAATTTTTAATACGGTATCAACACCGATTTCGTCTTCTAAAATTTCTGCTACCTCATGAATATCTTCATCAGTATTTTGTAACAGAGTGACCTTAATCAATTCTCTAGCATCTAGAGCATTGCGGACACTGGTTTTAATTTGATCATTTAGACCGTTTTTCCCAATCTGAATAATCGGTTTTAGGCTGTGTGCTTCTGATTTTAGAAAAGCACGTTGCTTACTCGTAAGTGCCATTTTTTCTCCTTTTTTTATAAAAGCTTGCGCTTATTAGACTATCTTTAAATTAAAGCTTTTCTAAGTAGGACAGCAACACCTTCTGGAGCCCATGCTGCGATCCTTGCTTTACCTGTAACACGAATCCATCCTAGGCCAGAAAAAACAATATCTGTCTTCTCAGTGATGGTAAATTCGTGTTTGACTAAGTTTGGAAAGCCTGCTAAATCTTTAGGCCCAGGTGGCATCAATAGACTCCCAACATGCTTGTCATAAAAAGCATCTGCACCAATCATTTTGGTACGGTGAAGTTTAAGGTTATTATCTAAAAAGACCGTGAAGCCCTGCTTTTCACCCGAGATATAGTCAAAACGTGCTAAACCACCTAAAAATAGGGTTTGTTCTGGATTGAGCTGATAGGTCTTTGGTTTAATCTCTTTTTTAGGGCTGACATACTTGAGGTCTTTAGCACTTAAATAATGTGCCATCTGGTGACGGTGAATAATCCCTGGTGTGTCAAAGATATAGGAACCATCATCAAGTGGAATCTCAATCTTATCTAAAGTTGTCCCAGGAAAGCGAGAAGTCGTAATAACATTTTGATCACCTGTAATTTCTTGAATGATGGCGTTAATTAGAGTTGATTTTCCAACATTAGTTACTCCAACAACATACACATCCCGTCCCTTACGATAGGCATCAATTTTATCGATAAGCTCACGAATAGCTGTCTTATTTTGTGCTGAGGTCAACACCACATCAACAGGACGAATGCCTTCTTCATGCGCTCGTTCTGTCAACCATTGGGTTACTTTTCCATCTTTGACTGATTTAGGTAGGATATCTTTTTTATTTCCCACTAAAAGCACATCATTTCCAGCTACAAATCGAGGTAGCCCTGGAATAATCGAGCCATTAAAGTCAAAAATATCCACAACATTAACCACAAGAGCTTGACTATCACCTACTTCATGAAGGAGTTTTAAAAACTCATCATCTGAAATATTAACATCTGTGATTTCATTGTAGTGACGTAATCTAAAGCAACGTTGACAATAAACCTCACCCGTTTCTAGCCCTTTTTCAAGGGCAGCACTTGGAGTGTAACCTGCTTTTTCTTTGTCCTTGGTTTGAATCTGGGCTCCACAGCCAATACAGTATAATTCTTCCAAATTAAATTCCTTTTTGATAGTTTAGTTTTCCGTATTTATCTTCTAACTTGGCTACTACACGACGTTCACGCCAACGGTTAATTTTGGTATTCCATGCATCTGATGTGACCAACGGTTTTACCAAGATAGACTTAATACCAGCACGGTGAGCTGCACGAATATCGGTCATGAGTTGATCTCCTACCATAACAACCTCTGTCGGATCAAAGCCATAGCGATCAATTGCAATCTTAATCCCCCTTGTAAAAGGCTTCATGGCACGACTCACAAAGTCCACACCGAATTTGTCAACGGCACGCTCAACTCGTGAGTGCTTATTATTAGAAACTACTACAACAGGCATATCGGCTTCTGTCATACTATCCAACCAGTCACGAAGCTCTGGGGTGCCATCAGGGTTGTTCCATGCAATCAAGGTATTGTCTAAATCGACTAAAACAGCCTTTATACCATGATGACGCAAACGGTCTGGGGTTAAATCATAAACTGCCTCAACTAAAAAGTCCGGCCTATAATCATCTATACTCACAATTTTCTCCAAAAATAAATTTACCCTTTATTTTACCATAATATCAGAAAAAAAGATACTGACGCTAACATCGTGATTTATCTCTTAATTCTCCTAAAATAGCAAAAATAAACTTTATTAATTGACAATAAAAAACTCCTATCACTTTCGAAATATTATAATATCAATATTGTTATTATCAGCTAGCTCTTTTATTTTTAAACGTCTTCATATTATTTTTCATCTGCTAATTTGACATCGTCCAAGATATCAAAAATGTTTTTACAATAAATTTACTTATTATTAATATAAACTAATTTCTATACTTTTTCATAATCAATATATCTTTGATACTAATCAAGATAACTGCTGATAAAATACAAATCATTCCCAAAATATCAATAGGATAAAAAATCTCCTTCATCAAAATAATTGAAAATATAACAGCAGCAATTGGTTCAATAGCTGCTAATAAGCTTCCTTTTACAGCCCCAACCATGCTAACACCTTTTAAAAATAGGGTATAGGCTACAATGGTTCCGATTCCCACAATTCCAAAGTAAGCTAAAAGATTATCAGGTGTCACATGAGCATCATAGCGCCAAACTCCTACACCAATTGGGAATACCATTCCGCCAAATAGCATCCCCAAGCCAATAACTGGAAGACTTCCCCATCGCTTAATCATCTCTACTGGAATTAAAATATAGGCTGCATAAGTGAAAGCAGAAAAAATTCCCCAAAATAAGCCCTTTGGTGTTAAGGCTAAACTGGCAAAAGAGCCGTGTGTTGCAATAATAAAGGTTCCTAAAATAGCCAAAACAATAGATAGGACTTCAATCATACTAGGCATAACCCTAGTTTTTATCGACATGTAAATTAAAATTAAAACAGGTGTGGCATATTGTAACACAGTAGCTGTTCCTGCATTGGTATGATGAATAGCTTGTAAATAAGCATACTGATTTAATACCAGTCCAGCTAAACTAAAAATAAAGACCATCAGCAAGGTCTTTTTATCCAAAAACATCTGGATAAGAACCTTGTCATCTCTCAGTGCCACAAATCCCGTTAATAAAATCCCTGCAATGAGAAGTCTGATCGAGGTCAGCATATTGACATGGACACCGTGCTCCATCAAGTACTGACCACTCACGCCTGATAGTCCCCAAGAAATTGCCGCCGTTACAGTTAAAAGACTGCCTTTTAATTTACTATCCATTATCATTTTCCTTTTTTTATTTTCATTTAAAGAGTTAAAAAGCCACTTCCTATTTTTAGGAAATAGCTTTTTTAGATTAATCCAATAACTTAGCCAGCTCTTCTGCTAATAATTTTTGAGCTACTTGTGGGTTGGCTTGGCCTTTAGTGGCTTTCATCAAGAAACCTGTAAAGGCCTTATCAGCATTGCGTTTACCTGACTTGAAGTCGGCTACCGCTGCTTCATTGTCTGCGAAGACTTGATGGATAATTGGAATCAAAACTGCTGGATCTGAAATCTGTACCAAACCAGCTTTTTCAACATAATCACGCGCTGACCCTCCATTTTTTGCCAAATGTACAAAGACTTTTTTAGCAATTTTAGAAGAAATCGTACCATCAGCAATCAAGCTAATCATTTCTACTAAGTTTTCAGGAGTCAAAGAAATCGCAGCTAAAGTTTTTCCTTCAGCATTTAAGAACTGAGCCACCTCTCCTTGCAACCAGTTGGAAACTTGTTTAGCATCGCCACCTACTGCCACTGCTGTTTCAAAGAAGTCAGACAGAGCCTTGGTAGAAGTCAACTGACCTGCATCATAGGCTGTCAAGCCCAAGTTTTCCACGTAGTTGGCACGACGTTCTTTTGGAAATTCAGGTAAGGTTTCACGAACTTCTTCAATCCAGGCATCATCAATCTCATAAAGAGGAAGATCTGGTTCTGGGAAATAGCGGTAGTCTGATGATCCTTCCTTAACTCGCATGAGAATCGTCTCGCCAGTAGCTTCATCGTAACGACGGGTTTCCTGCTGGATTTGACCACCTGATCGTAAAATCTTCGCTTGACGTTCTACTTCATGTTGGAGCCCTTTTTTCACATAGTTAAAGGAGTTCAAGTTTTTAATTTCTGTCTTAGTTCCAAAAGCTTCTTGACCATAAGGACGAAGAGAAATATTGGCATCCACACGCATGGACCCTTCTTCCATCTTAACATCTGAAATTCCTGTGTACTGAATAATTTCCTTAAGAGCTGTCAAGTAGGCGTAAGCTTCCTCAGGCGAACGCATATCTGCTTCTGATACAATCTCAATCAATGGCACACCTTGACGGTTGAGATCCACATAGGAATAACCATCTGTACCGTGAGTGTTCTTTCCTGCATCCTCTTCTAAATGCGCACGCTCGATACGAATTTTCTTAGTTGAGCCATCTTCTAGTTCTATCTCAATCCAACCATTATAACCAATCGGCTCATCAAACTGAGAAATCTGATAAGCTTTAGGGTTATCAGGGTAGAAATAGTTTTTACGGTCAAAATGCATTTCCTTGTGGATAGCCATATTTAAAGCCAAGGCAGCCTTAATCCCCGCATCAACAACCCCTTTATTAAGAACAGGAAGAACTCCTGGGAAGGACCAGTCAATCACATTGGTATTGGCATTTGGGTCCTCACCAAAATGAGCAGAAGAAGGTGAGAAAATCTTAGAATTGGTGTTTAACTCAACATGGACCTCAAGTCCAATGACAGTTTCAAAGTTCATTTACTTGTCACCTCCAAAAATCACTGGTTGTTGTTTATGGTAATCAGTTGTCGCTTCAAACGCTGATGCCGCTTGATAGATGGTTTCTTCTGAATATTTTGGACCAATCAGTTGTAATCCTACAGGTAAGCCCTCTACAAAACCAGCTGGAATGGAAATTCCTGGAAGACCTGCAAGGTTAACTGGGATTGTTAATAAATCTGCTAAGTACATAGCTACTGGGTCATGATTCAAGGTGTCAAGACCAAAAGCAACTGTCGGAGCTGTCGGACCTAAAATCAAATCATAGTCTGCAAAGACTTTTTCAAAATCTTGAATAATCAAGCTACGGACTTGACCTGCTTTTTTGAAATAAGCATCATAATAACCAGATGACAAACTAAAAGTTCCTAGCATAATACGACGCTTCACTTCCTCACCGAATCCTTGGCTACGTGTTTTCACATAAATCTCTTCTAAATTCTTAGCATCGTCTGCGCGGAAACCATAGCGAATCCCATCAAAACGTTGCAAGTTAGAAGAAGCTTCTGATGATGCAATGATATAATAAACTGCAACACCATATTTAGAATGTGGTAGGCTAACCTCTTCTACTACAGCGCCTAGTGACTCAAAATGCTTGGCTGCTTTTAAGATAGTGTCCTTAACCGCTGGATCAATTCCTTCACCTATATATTCTTTAGGGAGGGCAATCTTCATTCCTTTGATTTCTTGACCAATCTTACTTGTAAAATCTGCAATCTCATTGACTGTAGAGGTGGAGTCTTTAGCATCGTGACCTGAAATAACATTTAAAAGTTGTGCATTTTCTTTTACTGTTTGTGAAAATGGACCAATCTGGTCAAGTGAAGAACCAAAGGCAATCAAGCCAAAGCGCGAAACGGTTCCATAAGTTGGTTTTAACCCAACAATCCCATTAAAAGCTGCAGGTTGACGAATAGAACCACCTGTATCCGAACCAAGTGATAAGCGAACCTGACCAGATGCAACTGCTGCTGCAGAACCACTTGATGACCCCCCCGGAACTTTCGTTTGGTCCCAAGCATTTTTAGTAGCACCATAATAAGAGGTCTCACCTGATCCTCCCATGGCAAACTCATCCATGTTAGTCTTACCAATCACCACCATATCCTTGGCATAGGCTTGTGCCACCGCTGTTGCATCAAAGATTGGTTCGTAGTTGTATAACATTTTTGAAGCAGCTGTTGTTAAAATCCCTTTAGTTGAAATATTGTCTTTAACCGCTAAAGGAATACCTGACAGAAGATTATCAGCATCAATTCCTTTTTCATCAACACGCGCTGCCTGAGCAAGCGCTGCTTCTTCAGCAATTGTAATAAAACTTCCAACAGCATCTTCACGGCTTTTAATATCTTCAAGTGTTGCCTTGGTTAACTCAAGGGCTGAGATTTCTTTTTTCACCAGAAGATCATGTAATTCTTCAATAGTCTTATGATTAAATGTCATTAAGCATCTCCTCCCCCATCCAAAATGGCTGGAACTTTAATAAAGTTATCTTGTGATTCTGGGACATTTTTAAAGAGCTCTGAGCGGTCATCCCCTTTTTGAGCCACATCTTCACGCAAGACATTTTTTCGATCTGCCATGGTTGTTGTAACCGCGACACCTGTTGTATCCACTTCGTTTAAGAGCTCAACCATATCAACAATTTTACTTAGAGTTGTCGCAAACTCTGCGGTTTCTTCGTCACTAAAAGACAGTTTTGACAACTGAGCAACGTGACGAACTTCTGCTTCAGAAATTTTCATTTTGAGCTTATCCTCCAATTAGTCTATCGTTTTTTATTATACCACATTTTAAAGTAATCACCTATCTTCTTTTCTTGCTAAACTCACAGCAAATGTAAAAAGAGCTGGGGTAAACCAACTCTTTATTTAATGATTCTAGCACCTAGAACCTGTTGAAAATGCGCCAAAGCCCAATCGTGATTTTCTTTTGTCAGACTGGCAACAGCTTTTTCTGGAATTTCAATCTGATAACCTAAATTATAAGCATCAATGGCTGTGTGTAAAACACAAATATCTGTCAACACCCCTGTTAACACAAGGGTATCAACACGACGCTCACGTAAACGAATATCCAAATCAGTCCCTGAAAATGCTGAATAATGGCGCTTATCCATCCAAAAAACACGGCTATCTGAGTGATGTTCTTGATAAAAATCCGACAATTTCCCATAAAGGGTACGGCCGTTAGTTCCTATAATATTATGCGGAGGAAAAAGATTGGTTTCTGGGTGAAATTTATCTCCCTCATCATGACCGTCAATCGCAAAAAAGATGTAATCTCCTGCCTCGTAAGCGGCCTGAGTGACTTGATAAATAGCCTCTGAAATCGCTTGAGCAGGCTTTCCTGCTGTTAATTTACCGTCATCAGCCACAAAATCATAGGTGTAATCAATTGAAATTAAAGCTTTTACCATAGACTATTCGTAATCCTTAATCTTATCAAAAATGCCTTCGTTAATGACTTTGAGGTAGGTCCCCTTCATTCCTAAAGAGCGACTCTCAATAATCCCTGCACTCTCTAGCTTACGAAGAGCATTAACAATAACAGAACGAGTAATGCCAATACGATCTGCAATAACAGATGCCGTCAAGCGCCCTTCTGTTCCGTTTAATTCACCCAAGATCGCTGCAACAGCTTTCATTTCTGAATAAGAAAGGGTGTTAATCGCCATATTAACAGCGGTTTGCTTACGAATGGTTTCTTCTAAATTCTCAGTTTGAAGATTAAGCAGTTGTAAACCAACTACTGTTGAGGCAATCTCAACCAGGATAAGATCATCATCGTTAAACTCTTTATCATTACGCCAAATAATCAGTGTCCCTAGACGCATCCCTCCACCATAAATAGGGGCAATAGTCGTCAAGCCATCAGGATAGATATCCTTAGACTCCACAGGGAAAATTGTTAAATTGCTGTCAATAGGAAGGTTCGCCTCAGTATCATAGACACGACTCACCGATTTAACATAAGTTTCAGGAAATTTTTTAGCTTCAAAAAATTCTTCGACACGATCGGTATTGGTCTTGTACTTCATTGCGTAACCAAGTAAAACACCGCCACCATTGATAATACAAGCGTTACAATCAATAATATTAGCAAGTTGATCAGCCATAATATTGTATGGTAACTCTCCTTGCAGACTATCGACTGAGCGTTGTAAAATCGATGTTATTTTTCTTGTTTTTGATAATAAATTTGCCATTTTTTACTCTTTCTTTGATCATTCCCCCCAATTATAACAAAGCTCTTCTTAAATTGCAAACAATTATCAGAAAATTCCCTACATTATTTTAATTTAATAATTTCTGTTTTTTAACGACGGTATTGACGGAGGAAACGCTCCATTTTTTCCTGTATTTCTGCCAATTCTTCCACTCGCGGCAGATAAACAATACGGAAATGATCTGGATCCTTCCAGTTGAAACCTCGTCCATGAACTAACATGACTTTTTCTTGCTTCAAGAAATTCAGGACAAACTGTTCATCATCCGTGATATTATACATGGTCGTGTCAATTTTAGGGAAGATATATAAGCCTGCCTTAGGCTTAACAGCTGATAAACCAGGGATATCTTGGATGGCTTTAGTGATAAACTCACGTTGCTCGTAAAGACGCCCTCCAGGTATTAACAACTCATCTACTGACTGATAGCCACCAAGAGAAGTCTGAACCACCTGTTGCGCCAAGACATTTGAACAAAGACGCATATTTGATAGCATGTTTAGACCTTCAATATAGCCTTTGACATGTTCTTTAGGACCAGATAAAACCATCCACCCTACACGGAAGCCACAAATACGGTGTGATTTTGATAGCCCGTTCATCGTGACCACAAATAAATCTGGTGCTAGACTCGCGATAGGAATATGTGTTGCCCCATCAAAGACCATACGGTCATAAATCTCATCTGAATAAATAATCAAGTCATGTTGACGAGCTATCTCAATAATCTGCTCTAAAATATCTTTTGGATAAAGGGCACCTGTTGGATTATTAGGATTGATAAGAACAATAGCCTTAGTATTAGATGTGATCTTAGACTTAATATCATCTATATCAGGGTTCCACTCTGCCTGCTCATCACAGATATAATGCACCGCATGACCACCAGCAAGACTGACCGCTGCCGTCCAAAGAGGATAGTCTGGCATAGGAACCAAAACCTCATCTCCATTATCTAATAAAGCCTGCATGCTCATCGTAATCAGCTCACTGACACCATTTCCGATATAAATATCTTCAACGTCAACATCTGGAATATTTTTTAGCTGACAATATTGCATAATGGCTTTTCGAGCACTAAAAATCCCTTTACTATCTGAATAACCTTCACTGTCACGTGCATTCATGATAAGATCTCGAATCACTTCATCAGGAGCTGTGAAACCAAATTCTGCTGGATTCCCAGTGTTTAGACGCAGAATCTTCTCTCCATTAGCTCGCATACGCATGGCTTCATCTAATACTGGTCCACGAATATCATAAGCAACATGCTCTAATTTCGATGATTTATCAAAATATTTCATAATCATACCTCAAATTTTTTACTTGTTAAAATTATAAACTAAATTTATAAAAAGGTGAACTAAATATATTTTTTCAACTAAGAAGACTTAAAAAGCGCATCACATATGAATCATTCTCCTCCAGAGACTTCTTAGCTTCCTTAACTAAATTAGGATAATCCGTAATCATACCATCAACTGAGCTGTTTAGATATTTTTCGATTTGATCCTCATCATTTACCGTCCAAACATAGAGCGATTTTTTTAGATACTTAGCTTCTAAAGCCAAACGTTCGCGATATGAAAAATCTTCAATAACCCAAAAATCAACCTTATTTTTGTCAAAATTCCCAATCTGTAAAGGAATGACATAACCTGTCTGTATCTCTGGTGCCAATTGTTCTATTTTTTCCATTACTGATAAATCTAGCGACATGGCTTGGTAATCTTTTTCAACACCCAGCTCTTTCATCTTATCTACAAATAACTGGGCGTAGTTATCTGGTTCTGACCCATGCGGTTTCAACTCAACTAACAATTTGACACCTAGCTCTTTTGCCCTTGCGACATAATCTTCAAAAGAAGAAATTGTACTCTGATGACCATCTTGATGAATCGCAAGTCCTATAACCTCACTTGCTTTGAGATCACTAACATTTTTATCAACCCCAGCGAGACGACTGAGATTATTGTCATGAATAACCACAAAGTGATGATCCTTGGTTAATAGAATATCCATCTCAACATAGTCCACACCTTGTTTAGCAGCTCCTTCAAGTGCTTCAATCGAATTTTCCACACCCTTTGACACGTATCCTCTATGTGCAATTGTTTTAATATTTTTATTAAAAGCTGCGCCACTAAAACGCTCCAAATTCCAAGCCATCGTGACTAGTCCCATAGCAGTGACCAAGATCATTAAAGCTAAGAGTCTTTTTTTCTTTCTAACTTTTGGGACAGAAAGAAGATAAGGACTTTTATCTTCATTGATACTGGATAAAAGATAAGAAATAGAAGATAACTTAGATAACAATGAGGCTGAATACAGCACTCCCCATGAAAAGCTTAAAAAGATTGTTTGTAATATCAGATGTTTTTCACTACTATCAATATAATTTAAGCCCATTATAATCAGCAAAGCAATGCTAAATAAGGTCACTAAAATGACCGATTCAATGACAGCTAGCTGCCATAAAATCGTGAACGTTTTCTTTTTAGTGAGTTGCCAACTTTCTTTCATGTTAGACAAAAACGGAGCTTCTTTTATCACTGTTAAAGGAAGGGTATAAATAAAGCGAATGTTCAAATAAAAAACCAAAATCCCCATTGCCATCATGATATACCGAGTAGGACTACTTTTCATGAGCTCATCGGTAATAAATTTGGGAATGTAAAGCTTTTCAACTAAAGAAGATGCCATCACATATTGCACCACGGGGACAGTTAAGATCAAGTAACCGATAAAGGCAAATAAATGAAAACCAGAGATGGATCTTAAAAATGGCTTAATTTTAAACAAAGATCGCTTAATCGTTACCCTTATTGGACTATCTTTTTGACGAATAATCTCTACTAAAATAGAAAATTCCATATAAACCAAAAGAGCAACCGCAAAGAAATAAAGGATAAATCCCAGTAACGTTAAAGGATTTAAAAAGAAATCAGCTAGATTATCCTTATTGAGTTGGACTTGATTTCCTAAAAATAAAATCAACGAAAAGAGCTCTGATAAGATATAAATCCCTATAGTAGTTAAAAATAGCTGTAGTAGCAAGGCTTTTAAGATATAGGTATATTTATGTTGATAAAGATCTCTTAAAACTTTCCTAATCATTTTTTCTCCCTTCATTTTTCTTTATTCTAACAGAAAATTTCTCACTGGCATCAAAAAATTTTCATCTTTTTTGTAAAAACGCTTTCATTTTTTTAAAAAAAGGAGTACAATAAAATCATAAAAGATAAGGAGGTCAAACTTATGTCACATCAATATGAACGTATCCTAGTTGCTATTGACGGTTCTTATGAATCTGAGCTTGCTTTTGAAAAAGCGGTTAATGTCGCTCTCAGAAATGGTGCTGAGCTTCTTTTGACTCATGTTATCGATACTCGTGCCCTCCAGAGTGTTGCCACTTTTGATGCTTATGTTTATGAAAAACTTGAACAAGAGGCTAAGGAGGTTTTGAATGATTATGAGCAACAAGCTAATAAAAAAGGACTATTAAAGGTTAAAAAGGTTGTTGAATTTGGCAACCCAAAACCACTTTTAGCTACTGAAATTCCTGATCGTGAAGGGGTGGATCTTATCATGGTCGGAGCAACTGGGCTAAATACTTTTGAACGCCTACTCATCGGCTCTTCATCAGAATACATTCTTCGTCATGCAAAAGTTGATCTGCTTATCGTCCGTGATCCTGAAAAAACTTTCTAAACATTAAAGCTTGACATATTGAGTTTCTAATCTAAAAAAGTGAAACCGATTAAATCATCGGTTTCACTTTTTATTTTTTATCCTAAATAGGTTGGTGAACAAGTTGTCTTATCATTTATTATTACTGCATCTCCCCAAAACTATTTAGGGATACAAAAATCATTCCAAAACTTAGCTGAATCATCAGCTAACAACTGGTTTTTTCCTTCTATTTTATGGAACTTAGCTTTAATTAGTGATACGTTTTTCTGTCTCTAGGTCAAAGAAGTGGCCTTTAGCAACATTAAACGTCAAATCAACACTCTCTCCTGGTTCATGGAAGTCACGGGCATCAACACGTGAGGCAAATTCTGTTTGACCAATTCTCACATACAGCATGGTCTCGCTACCTAAAAGCTCTGAAACCACGACTTCTGCTTGAACATTAGCACTTGGGAAGGTTTCTTTAACGATTTCTTTACTTGAAATATCTTCTGGACGAATTCCAAAAATTACTTTTTTCCCAAGGTAACCTTTTGCTTCTAAGACTTTTTCCTGTCCAGCCGGAAGAGCAATTCTAAAGCCATCATCACTACGAATCTCACCCTTATCAACTGTCACCTCAAAGAAGTTCATAGCTGGGCTTCCAATAAAGCCTGCGACAAACTTATTAGCTGGTTCATTGTAAAGTTCTTGCGGTGTTCCAATTTGCTCAATACGACCTATAGAGCCTGATTTATCTGGGTTTTTAGTGGCACTCATGATGACAATGCGATCTGCCAAAGTCATTGCTTCTGTTTGGTCATGTGTCACGTAGATGGTTGTCGCTCCAATACGACGGTGAATCTTGGCGATCTCTGCACGCATAGAGACACGCAATTTGGCATCCAAGTTAGACAATGGCTCATCCATCAAGAAAACTTTCGCATCACGAACAATGGCACGCCCCATAGCAACACGTTGACGTTGTCCACCAGATAGATCTGCTGGTTTACGTTGTAAAAATTCTGTCAAACCAAGAATTTCAGCTGCCTCTTTGACACGCTTATCAATTTCATCTTTGGAGTACTTACGTAGTTTTAGACCAAATGCCATATTTTCATAAACACTCATGTGTGGATAGAGGGCATAGTTTTGGAAGACCATAGCGATATCACGATCTTTCGGCGCTTGGTCATTCATGAGTTTACCATCAATATAAAACTCACCTTCGGTAATGTCCTCAAGTCCTGCAATCATACGAAGGGTCGTTGATTTACCACAACCAGATGGGCCAACAAAGACAATAAACTCTTTGTCTTTAATATCAAGATTGAAATCTTCAACAGAGTAATACGTTGCGTTTGGATACTTTTTGTAAACTTTATTAAGATTGAGGGTTGTCATAGGTTTTCTCCCTTATTTTAATTTGATTTTATTTTACCGCAAACGCTTGCATAAGTCAAGAAAAATTTTACGCAGGAAATTTCCTACGCAAAATAGATTAACGACTAGCTTTTCGGATTAAGGATTTTTGAATTTGGCGATTTAACTCTCGCTTAAGAGCTGGTTCAGGGGCAAAGCGTTCTTCCCAATCATCCGGTTTTAAAATTTTATGTGTCACAGGATCAAAATGAGCTTGACCATCTGGGAAAATTTTGCCCATATTAGCTTCATGAACAGTATCAAAAAGTGGCTTAGGATCAACTCCCATTAAAACAAAAGAACCATAAGTCAAGTAAAGTAGATCTACTAGGGCATCCACTTCTCCAACAAGTGGACTTTCTGGATGAGGTTTGTTTTGCACCTTTTTGACTGCCTTATCAACTGCAAGATGAAGATTTGCGATAGCTTGAGTAAACTCCTCTTGGTCACCATTTGATGCCGCATATAAAAACTCGACAATTTCCTCAACTTTAAAATCTGCCCGATGCCCTGCTTCTATAAGACCATAGGTCCTTGGTGTCTCACAGGTCTCACCATCCATCAGCTGATGAAAATCTTTTACCTTATTAAAATTATCATCGCTACTGGTAAACGTGCGGTCTGTTTCAATATGAATCAAACCATAATGTGACAAAGCTTTAGCAATGCCATCGTGATTATTGCTACTCGTGCGATAAGTGGCGATTGCTGCTAACTCCTCCGTCGCATTTCCCATTGCAACGCCAACACCAACACCCATCAACATCTCTTTGTCATTATCTGAATCCCCAAAAGCCATAACCTCATCTAAGTCAAAACCAAAAATTCGACCAACTCGCTCAATACCAACCAATTTAGATTGCCCTTTAGCAATTAAATCAGCAGAGTAAGGACTACTGCGTGTTATCTTTAGTTGTGGAAATTTCTCTTGGATTTTATCTGTTTCTCCTGCTGTTGCCACAAGAACGATTTGAAAAATAGGCTCACGCATAATCGTGAGAAGATTGGCACGATTCTGAGGAATAAAGCGACGAATCAAATGCTTAAAAGAGCGCTCAACTGTTTTTGTCAATCGCTTTGGAACAATACGACTAACAATTTGACCAAAACGACTTGTCCCCATATTGATGATATTAGATCCAACTAGACCAGATGCCGTTCCAAGAGAAATCTCACGACGCTTGTCTCCTGCATACTTGATCACTTTATAGATAGTTGATTTAGGAAGCTGATTTTGATAAAGAATCTGATCGCGTGTGAAAATAAATTGACCATTATAACTAACTGCAAAATCTAACTCTAAATTTTCCATAAAGCGATTGATAAAACTAGGACCACGACCAGTCGCCACACCGACCAAAATGCCTTGTTTTTTCATTGATTTTATCGCTTCTTGTGTCGATTTGGAAACAGTCTTCATATCCGTCAAGAGCGTGCCATCAATATCAAAAAAAACTGCTTTAATTGCCAAATTATAGTCCTTCTTCTTCCTCTTCTTTATGTTAAAATATAGTATAACACATTTTAAGAGAGAAATAGAATGACAATGAAAAAAATCCTTGTCCTCCACACAGGAGGTACCATCTCCATGCATGCTGATCAAGAAGGAAACGTTGTTCCTGATACAGTAAATCCGATGACCCAAGTTGGACTAGATTTAAAACAAGTCAGCCTTGATGTTTTAGACTTTCTAAATGTCCCCAGTCCTCATATCACTATGACACATATGATGGCACTTTATCAAAAAATCAAGGAAACAGCTGGACAATATGATGGCGTCGTCATTACCCATGGAACAGATACCCTAGAAGAAACAGCGTATTTTTTAGATACAATGGCACTTCCTGATATACCTGTTGTTTTGACAGGAGCCATGCGTAGCTCCAATGAACTAGGTAGTGATGGCATCTATAACTACCTTTCTGCTTTACGAGTTGCCAGCCATGAAAAAAGTAAAGATAAAGGGGTCTTGGTCGTCATGAATGACGAGATCCATGCTGCCAAATATGTGACCAAAACCCATACAACTAACGTCTCCACTTTCCAAACTCCGACACATGGTCCCTTAGGCATCATCATGAAAAATGATATCCTTTACTTTAAAACGGCAGAACCCCGTGTACGTTTTGAACTTGAGACCATCTCTGGTACCGTTCCTATTATCAAAGCTTACGCTGGTATGGGAGATGGCATTATCAGCTTACTATCTCCTGACAGTGTGGATGGCATTGTGATCGAAGCACTGGGGGCTGGAAATATCCCTCCTCAAGCAGCACTTGCCTTAGAACAATTGATGACTAATAATATCCCTGTTGTGCTAGTGTCGCGTTGCTTTAATGGTATTGCTGAGCCTGTCTATGCTTATGATGGCGGGGGAGTACAACTCGCTAAAAAAGGTGTCATGTTTGTAAAAGAACTAAACGCTCAAAAGGCTCGCATCAAATTACTCATCGCTCTAAATGCTGGTCTAAAAGGGCAGGAGTTAAAAGAATACATTGAAGGATAATATAAAAAGGTTTGTGCTTACACAAACCTTTTTATATTAAGGCAGACGATTACCTGCACTACGATAAATACGATACCAGTCTTCCCTACTTAATTCAATTTGTTTTGCAGCAACAATTTTTTCTAAACGAACAGGGTTCATTGAACCTACAATAGCTTGAATTTTTGCTGGATGACGTAAAATCCAAGCTATAATAATCGCTTCATGCGAAACACCATATTGACCTGCAAGTTCCTCAATGGTGCGTGTCAAATCTTGATAATCAGGATGCCCCATAAAAATTCCTCGTCCTAAATCAATTTGAAAAGGAGACCAAGCTTGTGGGGTTATTTTTTTCAACTGGCAATAGTCTAAAATCCCATTATCTCTATCATAAGCGGGACGATCAACCATATTAACATTTAATCCAGCGTCAATCATAGGGGTATGTGCTGGAGAAAATTGCACTTGATTGACCGCCAAAGGCTGTTCTAGATAAGCTTCTAACAGTTCCATTTGATAGCGGTTTTGGTTGCTAACACCAAAATAACGGACTTTTCCTGATTTTCTCAACTCATAGAAGGCATCTGCTACTTCTTCTACATCCATCAAAGCATCTGGACGATGTAGGGCCAGAATATCCAAATTATCTGTCCCTAAGCGTTTTAAACTACCTTCTACCGATGCTAGTATATGTTTCTTTGAAAAGTCAAAATAGCCCTCTCGAATACCGCATTTCGATTGAATGACCATATCTTCTCGCTTGATTCCAAGGCGCTTCACACTATCTCCAAAGACCTGTTCTGATTGCCCCTTACCATAAATATCCGCATGATCAAAAAAATCAATTCCAAGATCTAAACACCTAGTAATCACATCATCTACATTTTTTGCTTCTAAACTCGCCATACGCATACAACCTAGCGCAATTTTAGAAGCTTTGATATCTGTTTGTCCAATTTTTTGTGACATAAATTCTTGTAAACCCTTTCAATTTATTTGAAATGAAAAGTTGGGAAATCCCAACTTTTTTTATGATTCTGCGTAAAATTCTTGACCGTATCCTTCAACCTCAGCATTGATCTGCCAGTTGATGCCAAACTTATCTGTCAGATTACCATAAGCTGGTGACCACGGTACTGCTTGTAATTCCATAGCAATAGCTTTGGCATCTTTTGAGAGTTTTGTAAATAAGTCTTGTGCTGTTTCTGCATCATCTGTAATCAAGGCTACTGTGATGTTATCTCCTGCAGTATATGGCATCTCTGGATTATTATCAGATAACATAAAGCGCTGACCATTTAAACGAAACTGAGCATTCATGACAAAATTTTCTAATTCTTTTGGACAATCAGGCAGAAAGTCCTTGTATAGATTGACTTGCTCAACTGTTGCACCTAGTGCTTCTTTATAAAATTCGATAGCTTCAAGACCATTTCCATCCATTACCAAATAAACTTCCATTGCTTTTAACATCATCGTATCCTCTTTTATTTCATTTGCATAAAGCAACTTATTATAGCATAAGTATTTTTTAAAAAGCAAATGGTTAGCTTGAGAGAAAAACTTAAACGGAGATAGTTTTTACTATCCTTTTTTTTATCCATAAAATCTTAATGACGAACACCGTAGTGAGGGAAATCTTTTTTCATTTGAAATTCTTTATTCTGATAAGCAACTTTGAGTTTTACAGTCATATGCGTCACCTCTTTCATTTGAATAGACTCATTATAGCGGCAAACTCTTAAATAAATCTTTAACAAAACAAAAGCATCTAAGATCAAACTTTTCTTTTCTCAAATCGAAACATCTCATCCAAACCTTTACCATCATCACTTCGGTGTCGATCTGGATGATGAGGATGAAAGAACTCAACAATCTGAAAACCACAACGATTGACATAAAAGTGAATATTTCGTTTATCAAAATAAGGTGTCATGGTTTGCCAGATTTTTACCTTAGGATAAGCTTTTTCAAGTAACGCCCAAGCAGTATAACCTATTCCTTTTCCTTGCATGTTTGGAGAAATAAATAACAACTCCAAATCTCCCTTATCCCCATTAATGGACACCACTGCTCCGCCAACTCTTTCACCATCTAAACAAATCCGGTAAGCTATCCCATTAGCAAGAGATTCCTCAATGTCTTGTCTAGAGATCACTGGTTCTTCTTCAAGATGGTTGGCTAAAACGCCAAGGGCAGCTACTTGAAAAGCTTCTTGATTGTCTAGAATAAACTGTTCTTTATCTTTTTCCTCTAAATTCTCTAGTGTCACTTGATTATTTAACATACTATCACCTTTCTTTCTATTACTGTAAGGAGCTTATTAATCAAACTGCCCCTTTTCTTGTAAATTTTGAGCAATGATTTTCCACTCAGCTTGATCTTTCCAATTAGGCTGGCTAGTAATCTGACTGGCTACTTTTCTAGCTTCTTCGAGAATAGGATAATCTTCCACCAAGTCAGCTACTTGAAATTCTGGGATGCCTGATTGGCGTGTTCCAAAAATTTCTCCTGACCCCCGCATTTTGAGATCCTCTTCAGCAAGAACAAAGCCATTAGTGGTCTCGCACATTATTTTCATCCGTTGCTTGCCTGTCTCTGTTTTAGGATTAGCCACCAAAACTGCATAAGATTGTTTATCACCACGTCCTACGCGACCACGCAATTGATGCAGCTGACTCAGCCCAAAGCGATCAGCATCCATAATTACCATGATCGTAGCATTGGGAACATTTACCCCAACCTCAATAACAGTGGTAGAAACCAAAATATCAATACGATGAGCCTTGTATTCTTGCATAATGTGGTCTTTTTCTTCATTTTTCATACGACCATGCATCAAGGCCACACGCGCCTGATCTGAGAAATAATGCTTTAATTCTTCCTCCAAAGCTACCGCATTTTTTAAATCTAAACTTTCAGACTCTTCGATCAAAGGTGAAATAAAATAAACCTGGGCACCTTTTTTCAATTCACTCCCAATCCAGCTTAAAACCGACTCCATTTGCTCATGTTTAACCCAACGCGTCACAATCGGCTTTCTTCCAGCTGGTAGTTCATCAATAAGTGAAACATCCATCTCCCCAAAAGCAGTGATGGCAAGGGTTCGAGGAATAGGCGTTGCTGTCATCATCAGAACATCTGGATTTTCCCCTTTTTCACGAAAAAGGCGACGTTGCCCCACACCGAATCGGTGCTGCTCATCTGTAATCACCAAGCCCAAACGATGGTAAACCACTCCATCTTGAATCAAAGCATGGGTCCCCACAACCATATCCACTTGTCCATCAGCAATCGCTGCTAAGACTGTTCGCTTAGGACCCGCCTTCATCCCTGATGTTAAGATCGCAATAGAAAGGTCTGGAAACAACTTGGTCAAACTTTCATAATGCTGCTCTGCCAAAATCTCTGTGGGAACCATCATAGCAGACTGCAAACCAGCAGTATAAGCCGCATACATAGCAAGACTAGCAATAACTGTCTTACCACTACCGACATCCCCTTGCAAAAGACGATTCATATGACGACCAGATGCCATATCTGCAACAATCTCATCTAAACTCCGTCTTTGGGCCTTGGTTAGAGGAAATGGCAAGTCTGCAATTTGTTTTTCTAGCGCAAGAGGGTTATAATCAATTTTTAGACCACTTGTTTCTGATTTATTTTCCGATTTTAAGGATTGTAAATTCATTTGAAAATAAAATAACTCTTCAAATTTAGTACGCCTCAAGGCTTGTTTATATTCTGGTAAATCCTTTGGAAAATGCATGGCTCGACAAGCCAGTTGCCTTGTGTACAGGCGGTACTTATCTATTAAAGTCTGTGGTAAATTTTCATCTAGCAAACGATCATACCCCATCTCAAAGGCCGCTTTGATAGCCTTAGTCAAACTCGCTTGAGAGATACCTTGTGCGACATGATAAACAGGTTGCATTTCCTCTTCTACCTGAACTAAAATTTTCATGCCTGTCACAGCCCCTTTAGCTTGATCCCATTTTCCAAACACCGCAATTTCTTGTCCAACAACCACCTTATCTTGCCAATAAGGTTGATTAAAAAAAGAAACAGCAATGACCGCCTCTCCCTGTCGTACTTTAAATGACAAACGGTTACGCTTAAACCCATAATATTGAACATTAGCCGGTGTCACTACAGTTCCTGTAATGACAGCTTTCTCACCATCTAATAACTCAAACACCGATCGCGCTTTAAAATCTTCATACCGAAAAGGATAATAAAGTAATAAATCTTTGATCGTAAAAATAGATAATTTTTGAAATTTTTCTGCTGACTTAGGGCCTATCCCTGGCAAGACAGCTAAAGAATCTGTTAATAACATACTTCTCCTACTGAAAAAGCAGAGTTAGTTTCCTAACCCCACTCCTGTTTTATAGATAATCTCTTGGAATGCGATCACTAAGAAGACAAAGTACTTCGTAATTGATAGTCCCTCTTTTTTCTGCAATAGCTGTCGCAGAAATCACTTTTTCCTTATTTGTTCCAATTAAGGTCACTTTGGTGCCTAAAGGATACACTTTTGGTAAAGAAACCGTGATTTGATCCATCGATACACGACCAACGATTGGGCAAGGCTCCCCATCTACCAGCACACAAAAACCTTGCATATCTCTGGTCCAACCATCTGCATAACCAATAGGAATCGTTCCAATCACTTCTTCTTCAGTTGTTCGATAACTTGCTCCGTAACCTACTGCTTCTCCTTCAGACAAGACCTTCACATGTACCAATTCGGACTCCAAGCTCAAGGCAGGTTTTAAATCATAAGGCAACTCAAGGACAGTACCACTTGGATTAAGACCATAAATCACAAGCCCTAAACGAACAGCATTAAAAACCGTATCTTTATGCCAAAGACTTGTAGCAGAATTACTAGCATGAATCATTTCTGGAACCCAGTCTAAACCCGTTAAAATTGTTTTAAAACGAGAGAGTTGAGTATCAAAATACTCCTTTGAGGCTTCATCAGCTGTCGCAAAATGGGTAAAAATGCCTTCTACAAAAGCTGCCTTATCCCCTAATATCGCTAAAGCTTGATTAACATCATTTGCTGTCCTAAAACCAATCCGTCCCATTCCTGAATCTACTTTTAAATGTACAGATAAGCCTGTTAAATCAATACCTTTACGCTCAGCCAAATCAAGCCACTCTAAACTAGCAATGGTTAAGCAGATATTATGCTCCAAGGCCAAATTAATCTCTTCTGGCATCAAGACACCTAAAACTAAGATAGATTTTTTAATCCCTGCTTCTCGCAATTCCAAAGCTTCATCCAAATTCGAAACACAAAAGCCATCAACTTGTGACTCAATTGCCCTTGAAACTGCTACTGCACCATGACCGTAAGCATTAGCCTTAACCACAGCAAAAGTTTTTGTCTTTTTATCTAATGAAGACTGAACTTGATGGATATTGTAGGTAATTGCCTCCAAATCAACATGAATGACAGTTGGTCTATGTGGACTTGAAATCATACTTCCTCCTCTAAAATAACACTAGCTTGGACAAAATTTCCTGAATGACTGATACTCACGTGAACAGAACCTGAAAAGGGATGCTTTGAAAAATAAGGGGCCCCTTTAGCATCTGATAAAATTTCTAAATCTTGAAATCGCAGTCCCTTGACCTCTATTCCCGTTCCATAGGCTTTTGAAAAGGCTTCTTTGGCTGACCAACGCCCTGCTAAATAGGTGAGTTGCTTTTTTCCCATTAAATCAGCAAAAACCAATTGTTCCTTAGCTGTCAATACCTTTGTGACAAAGTTTTTATTTTTTTTATAAGCCTGCTGAATCTTACTAATCTCTTGTAAATCTATCCCGTGTCCTACAATCATACTGTCTCATCACCAAAAAGAAGAAGGGGGAACAAGTACTTATACGCCTCTTCCCCACTCCTTTTTTACTACCTATTATTATTTGATTAAATCTTCAAACGAATCATGTCCTAGTGTTGTATAGATTTCACGAATCATTTTTTCTGTTTTTTCCCAACCTAAACATGGATCTGTAATGGATTTACCAAATACCTCTGGCTCATCTTGACGACCATCTTCAAGATAAGACTCAATCATGAAACCACGAACATATTTATTGATTTTTTCGTTCCAATCACGGTTAATCAAAGTCTGACGGACAATACGCATCTGCTCAAGGTACTGTTTGCCTGAGTTATCATGGTTAGTATCTAAAACGATAAATGGATTTTTCAGTCCCATTTTTTCATACTGAGCAATAGCTTTGAGCAAGACATCATAGTAGTAGTTTGGTTCATTTTCCCCATGCTCATTCGTTGCTCCACGCAAGATGGCATGGGCAAGCGGATTACCGTCTGTTTCTACCTCAGCATTATGGTAGATAAAGTTTTGAGCTGATTGCGCTGCGTAAATCCCGTTGAACATCACATTCAAATTACCTGATGTTGGATTTTTCATACCTGTTGGCACATCGATACCTGATGCCACGAAACGATGTTCCTGATCTTCAACAGAGCGCGCTCCAATCGCATGGTAACTGACCAAGTCATCTACCAAAGGGAGATTAGATGGGTAAAGCATCTCATCTGCCGTTGTTAAACCTGTCTCTGTAATCACACGGTAATGAAGGTTACGAACAGCCGCAATCCCATTGATCAAATCAGGTAACTTAGAAGTGTCTGGTTGGTGCATCAGCCCTTTATAACCATCACCGTTCGTACGCGGTTTTGCAGTATAAACACGCATCACCATAAAAATACGATCTTTTACTTCTTCTTGTAATTTAGATAAACGATGAGCATACTCTAAAACAGCTTCTTCATTATCCGATGAACAAGGGCCAATCACCAAGAGAACACGATCATCCTCTCCTTTGATAATTGCCGCCAATTCTTTATCACGTGCTTCTTTTTTAACTAAAGCATCTCCAGATAGTTTTGAAAGTTCTTTCACATCTGAGACTTTAATGGTCTCACTTTTTTGTCTAATTGCCATAAATTATTTTCCTAACGAATCATAAAGTTCATGAACAAGCTGTTCAGTATTGTCCCAACCAAGACATGGGTCTGTGATAGACTTGCCAAAGACTTCTGGTTCATCTTGACGACCGTCTTCAAGGTAAGACTCAATCATAAAACCACGAACATATTTTCTAATTTTTTCATTCCAGTCACGATTAATGAGTGTTTGACGAACAATACGCACTTGCTCAAGGTAATGTTTGCCTGAGTTATCATGGTTAGTATCAATCATGATAAACGGATTTTCAAGTTGCATCTTTTCATACGTTTCAATCGTTTCAAGAAGATTGTCGTAGTAATAGTTTGGAATATTTTTACCATACTCATTAACAGCGCCACGTAAGATAGCATGTGCTAGTGGGTTACCACTTGTTTGAACTTCTTCCCCATTAAACAAGAAGTTTTGTTGGGCTTGTGCAGCATACATAGCGTTAAACATAATGTTTAAGTTACCTGACGTTGGATTTTTCATTCCTGTTGGCACATCAATTCCAGAAGCCACAAAACGGTGTTGTTGGTTTTCAACCGAACGTGCTCCAATAGCAATATAAGACACCAAATCATCAACAAGGGATAAATTCTCTGGGTAAAGCATCTCATCTGCTGTTGTGATACCGGTTTCTGTAATCACACGGTAGTGAAGGTTACGAACTGCTTTAATACCATTGATTAAGTTTGGCGCACCTTTTGCATCTGGTTGGTGAACTAGCCCTTTATAACCATCACCATTTGTACGTGGTTTAGCTGTATAAACACGCATCACCATAAAGACACGATCTTTCACTTCTTCTTGAAGTTTCGCCAAGCGATGAGCATACTCTAAAACAGCTTCTTCATTATCTGATGAACAAGGCCCAATCACTAAAAGAACGCGATCATCTTCTCCACGCATAATGGCCTCTAATTCCTTATCGCGTGATTCTTTTTTGGCTAGAACATCGCCTGTGAGACGTGTAGCACTTTTAACATCTTCTAAATTAATTTTTTCACTTGTTGCTTTAAATGACATATTTTTTCCTACTCTTTATAATTGTTGTCGTCCGTGGCAGTTTTTAAATTTCTTACCAGAACCACATGGACATTTATCATTGCGACCAACACCACTAAAATCTAGTTTCTCTGTTGATACTTCTTCACCAATTGGTTTTGCCGCAATATTTTGTGTTGCCGTTGTCGTTGCTTGATGGCTAGCACGTTCGCGTTCCACATTTTCATGAATTTGTGCTTTCATCATGGTCCGTGTCACATCAAACTCAATTGCTCCAATCATGTCGTTAAACATTTTGAAACCTTCTGTCTGATATTCGACAATTGGGTTATTTTGAGCATAACCACGAAGACCGACTGCGTTACGCAATTGATCCAAAGCATCGATATGATCAGTCCACTTACTGTCAACGACCATTAAAATCAATACTTTTTGGAACTCTATTAGCTTGTCAATATCACCTTTAAATTTAGCCACTTGACGATCATAGACTTCCATAGCACGATCATATAATTCCTCTTTTAGCTCAGCTGCTTTCAAGCCTGTTAAATCAGCCAGCGAAATGGACTCTTCTGGAACAAGATTTAAACGTGCAAAGTTTAAGATAGCCTCTAAGCCTTCTTCTTTGGCACCATAATGGGCATCAACTTGACGATCGATGGTACGTCCAATCATAGAGCGAATTTCTGGTCCTAGATCACGAAAAGCTGTAATGACATCATAACGCTCTGCATAGATGATCTCACGCTGTTCACGCATGACATCATCATATTGAAGGACTTGTTTACGCATGTCATAGTTGTTCCCCTCAACACGTTTTTGTGCGGACTCTACTTGACGAGTAAACATGCGTGATTTAATCACAGCATCCTCTTCTTCCAGACTCATACGATCTAAGAAGGCTTTGATACGGTCTGAACCAAAGCGACGCATCAACTCATCTTCTAAAGAAAGATAAAACTGAGATTCTCCGGGATCGCCCTGGCGACCAGAACGTCCTCTAAGCTGATTATCGATGCGGCGACTTTCATGACGCTCAGTTCCAATGACACATAAACCACCTAATTCGCGCACTCCCTCACCAAGCTTAATATCAGTTCCACGACCAGCCATATTGGTCGCAATGGTAACTGCCCCACGTTGACCAGCATTCATAATAATTTGTGCTTCTTTTTCATGGTTTTTAGCATTTAAGACCTCGTGTGGTACACCAGATGCTACTAATTTCTTAGAAATAAGATCACTCGTTTCAACAGCAACCGTACCAACTAAGACAGGTTGGCCTTTTTCATAACGACGTTTCACATCTTCTATAACCGCATTAAATTTAGATTCCAAAGTTGGATACAAAAGATCTGGATGGTCCATACGCTGAATTGGACGATTGGTTGGAATTGGAATAATGCGCATATTGTAGATTTCACGAAACTCTTCTTCCTCTGTTTTACCTGTTCCTGTCATCCCTGAAAGCTTTTTATACATACGAAAAAGATTTTGATAGGTAATTGAGGCACTTGTCTTAGACTCGTCTTGAATCGGAACACCTTCTTTAGCTTCAATTGCTTGATGGAGCCCATCAGAGAAACGACGCCCTTCCATGGTACGACCTGTAAATTGATCAACAATCAAAATCTCTTGTTCTGGACTGACGACATAATCCACATCTAAAGACATAATATAGTTTGCTCGAAGAGCGTTATCAATAAAGTGTGTTAAGGCTACATTTTCAATATCATACAAATTGTCAAGATGGAAATAAGCTTCGGCCTTATCAATTCCCGAGTCCATCAGTCCAATGGTTTTAGTTTGAACATCGATAGCGTAGTCTTCACGAACCAGTGTTTTTACAAACATATCTGCTCGATGATACAACTGATTGGTATCAGAACTAGCTGGTCCAGAAACAATCAGTGGTGTTCTGGCCTCATCAATTAAGACCGAATCAACCTCATCGACAACTGCAAAATTTAATGGTCGTTGAACCATGTCCTCTTGACGGACCACCATGTTGTCACGAAGATAGTCAAAACCGACCTCAGAGTTAGTTGAGTAGGTAATATCGCATTGATAAGCCTGACGCTTCTCATAAGGAGACTTGGCTGCTAAGTTAATTCCAACCGAAAGCCCTAACCAGCTATACAATTCCCCCATTTCAGTTGCATCACGTTCAGACAAATATTCATTAACTGTGATAACGTGTACACCTTCTCCTGACAGAGCATTAAGATAAACAGGCATGGTAGCTGTTAAGGTTTTTCCTTCTCCGGTACGCATCTCTGGGACATCACCATGGTGGAGGACAATACCTCCCATGATTTGAACACGATAAGGATATAAGCCTAGTACCCTTTTAGCTGCTTCGCGTACAACTGCAAATGCTTCTGGCAAAAGATCATCTAGACTCTCACCATATTGGTATCTCTCTTTAAATTCTTCTGTTTTAGCTTGCAAAGCTGCATCTGGCAAGTTGTCCATTTCATCCGCATAACTTTCGACTTTTTTTGCTATACGTTCTAATTTTTTTAATTCGCCTTTTTCATTTTCAATGATTCTGCGTATAATATGTGCCATCTGAATTCCTTTCGATAGTCTTATCGCTCCATTCTAACATATTTTAGAGCTTTCTTCAATAATCAGACAGTCTTCCATTTTTGTAGATTGTAGCGTTACAATAGATGTGAGACTTCTAGAAGTCAAAAAGAAGATTCCCTGATATGATAAGAGTACCACCACTCACCAAAAAAGGAATCTTCTCATGACTAGTATATCACAAAATCTTCGCTATTTACCACATACTCTAGAAACACGTTACCACGCTGTTAAAACCTATCAAAATGGTGCCTCTGTCGCCTTCATCTGTCGACGTTACAAAGTTTCAAAAGCCTCTCTCATGCGCTGGAACAAGCATTTTGATGGCACAAAAGAGTCGCTGAAAGACCGTTCTCATCGCCCTCTAACACCGCATCCAAAGGCTCATACCGAGCAGGAGCTAACCTGGATTAAAAACTGCATCAAAAGAAATCCAAACGCAACCCTCATCGAAATTTTTTACAAGCTCAAAACGAATAAGGGATATGATAGACACCCTTGCTCACTCTTTCGAATCTTGAGAAAACTGGACTTCTTCAAATCCCATAAAACAAAGAAAAAATCTTATGTCCCAAAACCATATGACACGCCGACTGAACTCGGTATCAAGTGGCAGATGGATGTTAAATACGTCCCGACTCACTGCTACACAGGAAAACTACCT
>NZ_JBNPOS010000005.1:0-94742 GCF_050315295.1 Streptococcus sp. SGI.013 | reverse complement strand
AATGGTATTTTAAATGATAAGATTTAAAAGAAATCTAGACGTGTAAAAAGGCATGTCTCAATTATAAGAATCATGCCATTTATTTTGTTATTTATTTTTATCAAAGTATTTTTTAGTTTCTTTGATGATAATCGGGGAGAGAACAAGAAGAGCGATGAGGTTTGGAATAGCCATTAGTCCATTGACGATGTCAGCAATAATCCAAATAAGCTCTAATTTAAGAAAAGCACCGAGTGCTACCATAGTAACAAAAATAATGCGGTAAATAATAATGGATTTTGATCCAAAAAGGAACTCGAAACAACGCTCTCCATAATAGCCCCATCCAAGAATAGTAGTAAAGGCAAATAAAACAAGGCTGATTGTTAAGGCATGCGCTCCTAAGTCAGAAAAGACCGATGAAAATGCAGCTTGGGTCAAAGCAGCGCCGTTTAAATTGGTTTTCCATCCATCAGTAACAAGAATGGCAAGACCAGTTAAATTACAAATAATAATAGTGTCAATGAAAGTTCCTGTCATAGAAATCAAACCTTGTTCAACAGGTTCGTTTGTTTTGGCAGCAGCTGCGGCAATGGGAGCTGAACCAAGTCCAGATTCATTTGAAAAAATTCCTCGCGCTATCCCAGATTGAATAGCCAACATTACAGTTGCGCCTGCGAAGCCCCCAGTTGCAGCTTTTCCTGTAAAGGCTGATTGGATAACGAGTGCTAGAGTGCTTCCTAGTTTATCAGCATTTACAATTAAAATAGTAGAGGCTGCAAGAACATAGAGGACAGCCATAAAAGGTACAATTTTTGTTGATACATTGGAGATCGTTTGAATCCCTCCAAAGATGATGACAGCAACTAATATAGCTAAAATAGGTCCTACAATTTGAGGAGAGATTCCAGTAGATGTTTTGATCGAATCAGTGATGGAATTAACTTGTGTGAAGGTTCCGGATCCAAGAAGGGCTACCATCACACCAAAAATGGCAAAAACTATAGCCAGTGGTTTCCATTTTTCCCCCATCCCCATGGTGATATAATACATAGGACCGCCGGCAATTTCTCCATTTTCATCTGTCGTCCGATATTTGATAGCTAATAGACCTTCGGCATATTTAGTTGCCATCCCAAAGAAAGCGGCTGTCCACATCCAAAACAAGGCTCCAGGTCCACCTAATTTAATAGCAGTAGCCACTCCGACGATATTTCCAGTTCCTACGGTAGCTGCTAGAGCTGTACAAAGAGCAGCGAAACTAGAAACATCTCCCTCTCCATCGCTACCTGAAAAAATAAGATGGAATGCTTTTGGTAATTTTAAGACTTGCAGTAAACCAAGTCGGACAGTCAAATAGATCCCAGTCCCGACTAATAAAATTAGCAAAGGAGGACCCCAAACAAAACTGTCAATGGTAGAAAATATATCTAACATATAAACTCCTATTTCTAAATGATAGCTTTTGAAAAAGCTATGAAAATTTTTCCAACCTATAATACTACACGAATAAAAGGCGCTTGTCAAATCCCTCTTTTATTAAAAATAGCCGATATCTTCTTTACAAGTTAAAAACTCAGATAGAAGATATGGCTTTTCTAGAAGTGACTTATTTTTTATGGAAATATTTTTTTGTTTCCTTAATAATAACGGGTGAAAGGACTAGTAGTGCAATTAAATTAGGTAGAGCCATTAGTCCATTAACGATATCTGCAATAACCCAGATTAGTTCAAGTTTTAAAAAGCCTCCAAGCGCAACCATCGTAATAAAGATGATTCGGTAAATTTTGAGGTGTTTCACTCCGAATAAAAACTCAAAACAACGCTCGCCATAGTAACTCCATCCTAGAATTGTAGTGAAAGCAAATAGGACCAAACAAATTGTTAAGGCAAGTTCGCCTGGTGTTCCAAAGATACTTCCAAATGCGGCCTGTGTCAAAGGAGCTCCCTCAAGTCCTTCAACAGTCCATTTTCCTGTGACAAGAATGGAAAGACCAGTCAATGTACAGATGATAATGGTATCAATAAAGGTACCTGTCATAGAGATCAAACCTTGTTCAACAGGTTCATTTGTTTTAGCGGCAGCTGCGGCAATAGGAGCAGATCCAAGCCCAGATTCATTTGAAAATACGCCACGCGCAATCCCTCTTTGAATTGCTTCTTTAACAGTTGCTCCAGCAAAACCACCAATAGCAGCACTTTTAGTAAAAGCACTTTTGAAAACTAATTCTAGTGACGGGATGATTTGATCACTGTAGGTAAAGATAACCGCTAAAGTTGCAACGATATAGAGAATGGCCATAAATGGAACAACCTTTGTTGAGACGTTAGAGATAGATTCAATCCCTCCGAAAATGATAATAGCTACAATAATGGCAATGACAATACTAACAATTTGTGGAGACAATCCAAAGCTATTTTCAAGTGATGAGGTAATAGAGTTTACTTGAGAGAAAGTTCCAATTCCTAAAAAGGCAACCAATACGCCTGCAACTGCAAAGAAGATAGCTAATGGCTTCCACTTTTGTCCCATACCGAGAAGAATGTAGTGCATTGGTCCTCCAGACACTTTACCTTCAGCATCTTTTGAGCGAAACTTAATCGCTAAAAGTCCCTCAGCATATTTTGTTGCCATTCCAAAGAAAGCAGCCACCCACATCCAAAACAGAGCTCCTGGCCCACCAGATTTAATAGCAGTCGCAACCCCGACGATATTTCCTGTTCCAACAGTTGCAGCCAGAGCAGTTGCTAGTGCAGCAAAACTTGAAATGTCACCTTCGCCTTTATCATCAACAAAGATAAGTTTAAAGGCTTTTGGTAATCTTGTAACCTGTAAAAGCCCCAAACGAACTGTCAGATAAATTCCAGTACCCACTAATAAAACAAGTAAGGGAGCTCCCCAAACAATGTTATCAATAGCGGTAAAAAATTCCAACATATAAAATCTCCTTATGTACGATTGGTTTTAAACAAGAAAAAGAGGCTATCTTTCGATACCTCTGGATAAATCGTCATAAAAGGCTACACAAAAAATCTAGTTTGATCTAGTTTTTTTTCTATACCTCTTCTGTCCTTTTGCCTGAGAGATTGAGCAGTATGCCTTGCCCCTTCGGCGCCAAAAATGGTCTCTCCAGAAGTCCGTCGGTTAATCAGTCCCATCTAGAATGATCTAGATACCTGAGAGTATAACTCCTTCGGTGAAAGGCGAACCTTTCTCTCCTGAAAAACGTCAATCGCTTATTAAATTAATATACGTTCTATCATATATAAAGTTTTAATGTTTGTCAATAGTCTTTTAAACTCTTTTATGATGCTATTGAAGAATGGTAAATTGACATGGATTCTGATATTTTATAGAAAAAGTGGTAAAATAGTAAGGATTATTTTTGTTAACAGAAGTCTGTTGAAAGAAAAAGGAAAGGAATATTTAGTTACGGTAGCTAAATAGGGAAGTTATTTTAGAAAGCTGACTTTTTAAAGTAATAGCCCTTTGTATAATATTATGAATCCATTATTAAACGGTATGAATGACAAGCAGGCAGAAGCGGTAATGACGACTGAGGGACCGCTTTTGATTATGGCAGGAGCAGGGTCTGGAAAGACAAGAGTATTAACGCATCGCATCGCTTATCTTATTGATGAAAAAATGGTGAATCCATGGAATATCTTAGCGATTACCTTTACCAATAAAGCAGCACGTGAAATGAGGGAACGAGCCATGCTGTTAAATCCAGCAACACAAGAGACCTTGATTGCGACCTTTCACTCCATGTGTGTGCGTATTTTACGTCGAGATGCAGATTATATTGGCTACAATCGTAATTTTACCATCATAGATCCAGGTGAACAAAGAACCTTAATGAAGCGTATTCTTAAGCAGCTCAATCTTGATCCTAAAAATTGGAATGAGCGTTCGATCTTAGGAACAATTTCAAACGCTAAGAATGATTTATTGGATGAACGTGCTTATGAACACCAAGCATCTGATATGTACACCCAAGTTGTTGCTAAGTGTTATAAAGCTTATCAGGAAGAGTTACGTCGTAGCGAGGCCATGGATTTTGATGATTTAATTATGATGACCTTGCGCTTATTTGATCAACATCCAGATGTTTTAGCTTATTATCAGCAACGCTACCAATATATTCATGTGGATGAATACCAAGATACCAACCATGCGCAATATCAATTGGTCAAACTTTTAGCTTCTCGATTTAAAAATATTTGTGTGGTTGGAGATGCAGACCAGTCAATTTATGGTTGGCGTGGAGCAGATATGCAAAATATTTTGGATTTTGAAAAAGATTACCCAGAAGCTAAGGTGGTCTTATTGGAAGAGAATTATCGCTCGACTAAAAAAATCCTTCAAGCTGCTAATGATGTGATTAAAAACAATTATAACCGTCGTCCCAAGCGCTTATGGACACAAAATGCAGACGGCGAAGCTATTGTGTATTTTCGTGCACGCGATGAGCAAGAAGAAGCTGTTTTTGTTGCCAGCAAGATCGACAATATGGCGACCTCATCTGGTAAAAATTTCAAAGATTTTGCTGTGCTTTATCGCACGAATGCGCAATCTCGTACGATTGAGGAGGCGCTTTTAAAATCTAATATTCCTTATACCATGGTTGGAGGAACCAAATTCTATAGCCGTAAAGAAATTCGTGATGTCATTGCTTATCTCAATGTGATATCAAACCCCAGTGATAATATCAGTTTTGAACGTATTGTGAATGAGCCTAAGCGTGGTGTTGGTCCAGGAAGTTTGGATAAACTTCGTCTTTTTGCTCAAGAACAGCAACTCTCTCTTTTAGATGCAGCTGAAAATATTTTAATTTCTCCTTTACGTGGGAAAGCTGCGCAAGCAGTTGGCGAGCTAGCTAACATTCTATTTGATATCCGTGATGGTTTAGATCAACTCTCCATTTCAGAGGTTGTTGAGCAGGTGTTAGAACGGACAGGTTACTTAGCATCTCTTAAAGTACAAAATACTCTAGAGAGTCAAGCAAGGGTAGAAAATATCCAAGAATTTTTATCTGTGACCAAAAATTTTGATGATAAGGCATCAGAGACATCAGAGGGTGAGACAGGATTGGAGCGTTTGAGTCGTTTCTTGAATGATTTGGCTTTGATTGCTGATACTGATGATGGAGATACTGAGACAGCTGAGGTGACCTTGATGACGCTTCATGCTGCCAAAGGGTTAGAGTTTCCAGTTGTCTTTTTGATTGGAATGGAAGAAGGGGTATTTCCTTTGTCTCGTGCAACAGAAGATAGAGATGAGCTGGAGGAAGAACGACGTTTGGCTTATGTTGGTATTACTCGTGCTGAGGAGGTTCTTTATTTGACCAATGCTAATAGCCGTACGCTTTTTGGGCGGACAAGTTACAATCGTCCAACGCGATTTATTAAAGAGATCAGTGAGGAATTATTGAGCTATGACGGTCTAGCTCGCCCTGCTCAAACCTCTTTTATTACAAGCTCTAAGGGTGGTGGGGAATCTTTTGCCAAAGGAATGAGCTTGCAAGAGGCCCTTCAACAACGTAAGGCAAGTGCTGCACCTAGACCATTCACACAAGCTTCGTCTAAAACATTAGACCATTGGAAAGTTGGGGATGTTGCCCGTCATAAAAAGTGGGGTGATGGAATAGTTCTTGAAGTCTCTGGACAAGGACAGGCACAAGAGTTAAAAATTAAGTTCTCAGAAGTAGGATTGAAAAAGCTACTGGCCAGTGTAGCTCCGATTGAAAAAAAATAATCTGTTAGCCTTTTATATTTTATAGAAAGCATATCTAGTTATTCCACTAACTAGATATGCTTTTTGTTTAAATTTTTTATTATATCAAAAAAATGATACTTTTTTGTTGACATTATATTACAAAAGTATTACTATATACTTAAGGTCAGCAAAGGTCAAAAGGTTAATTTTGATCAAACTGCCGAATTCAGATAATGGGATCTGGATGATTAATGTATAGAAAAATATAAGAGGTAATGATGATGACAAACAGAAATAATCAATTTGACAGATTTGGAAACATGGATGACATTTTTAACCAATTGATGGGGAATATGGGTGGTTATAACACTGAGAATCGTCGTTATTTAATTAACGGCCGTGAGGTAACACCAGAAGAATTTGCCTATTATCGTCAAACAGGACAACTACCACAGCATGAAAGTGTTGAGAAAGAAAAAACGTCTCATAAAGCCTTAAAATCAGACGGTATTTTAGCTAAACTAGGGCGTAACTTGACTGAAGAAGCACGCTTAGGTTTGCTTGATCCAGTAATAGGAAGAAATAAAGAAATCCAAGAAACTTCAGAAATCTTGGCCCGTCGAACAAAAAACAATCCTGTCTTAGTGGGAGATGCAGGCGTTGGTAAAACAGCTGTTGTTGAAGGTTTGGCACAAGCTATTGTTCACGGAGATGTTCCTGCTGCGATTAAAGGTAAGGAGTTAATTTCTATTGATATCTCTGGTTTGGAAGCGGGAACTCAATATCGTGGTAGCTTTGAGGAAAATATTCAAAATCTTGTGAGTGAAGTTAAAGAAGCTGGTAACATCATCTTGTTCTTTGATGAAATTCACCAGATTTTAGGAGCAGGTAATACTGGTTCAGATAGTGGTTCAAAAGGTTTGGCAGATATTATTAAACCCGCTCTTTCTCGTGGAGAATTAACCATCATTGGTGCTAGTACAGAGGATGAATACCGCAATACAATCTTGAAAAATGCAGCACTAGCAAGAAGGTTCAACGAAGTTAAGGTGAAAGCACCGTCTGCAGAGGATACATTGAAAATCTTGCAAGGTATTCGCTCGCTATATGAAGAACACCATAATGTTATTTTGCCAGATGAGGTTCTAAAAGCAGCAGTGGATTATTCTATCCAGTACATCCCACAACGTAGTCTTCCTGATAAAGCCATAGATTTGGTAGATGTTACAGCAGCACACCTTGCAGCACAACATTCTGTAACAGATGTTCATACCCTTGAAGAAGAAATTGCTAAAGAGCGATCAAAACAAGAGGATGCAGTTGAAAAACAAGATTATGAGGCAGCATTAAACAGCAAGGTTCGTATCGAAGAATTGCAAAAACAAATTGAGAATCATACTGAAACTCAAAAAACAAAAGCCACAATCAATGATGTGGCAGAATCCGTTGAGCGTATGACAGGTATTCCTGTTTCTAATATGGGATCAAGTGATATTGAGCGCTTAAAAGAACTTAACAGCCGCTTAAAAGGAAAAGTAATTGGGCAAGATCAAGCTGTTGAGATGGTGGCACGAGCAATCCGTCGTAATCGTGCAGGATTTGATGATGGTAATCGTCCGATTGGTAGCTTCTTATTTGTTGGTCCAACTGGAGTTGGTAAGACTGAGTTAGCCAAACAATTAGCAATTGACTTGTTTGGTACCAAGGATGCCATTATCCGTTTGGATATGTCTGAGTTTTCAGATCGTACAGCTGTTTCAAAACTGATTGGGACAACGGCAGGTTATGTAGGATATGATGATAACAGTAATACTCTAACCGAGCGTGTCCGTCGCAACCCTTATTCTATTGTTCTTCTTGATGAAATTGAAAAAGCAGATCCTCAAGTGATTACCCTATTACTTCAAGTTTTGGATGACGGGCATTTAACAGATGGTCAAGGTAATACTGTTAACTTTAAAAATACCGTTATTATTGCAACATCAAACGCTGGATTTGGTTTAAATCAAGTATCAGATGACGATGAGGAGCAAAAAATTATGGACCGGATTGCACCTTACTTCCGTCCAGAGTTCCTAAATCGCTTTAATGGTGTTATTGAGTTTAGCCACTTAAGCAAAGAGAATCTTGGTGAAATTGTTGATTTGATGTTATCAGATGTCAACCGCACTTTGGCAAGAAAAGATATTACACTTGAAGTGACAGATGAAGCTAAGGCTTACTTAATCGACAAGGGGTATGATAAAGCAATGGGAGCAAGACCTCTTCGTCGGGTAATTGAACAAGATATTAGAGATCGTGTGACTGATTTTTATCTTGATCATTTAGAAGCTAAACATCTAGTCGCTACTCTAAAAAATGGTGAAATGACGATTGAGGAGAAAAAAGCCTAAAATCAAAGACAGGGGTGTTTCGACACTCCTATTTTTGTTGTTTTCTGAAAACTGTGTTAGAATATTTGGAAGGAGGCAATCATGTATTTTATTTTCGATTTAGATGGAACCCTGTGCTTTGATGGTTTCTCAATGGATAATTCCATCAAGGATGTTTTGGAAAAAGCAGAGCAATATGGACATCAAGTTGGCTTTGCTTCGGCTAGATCTTATCGTGATTGTTTAGGGATTTTAGGAGACAGTCTCAGTCAGCGATTGGTGGTTGGACTAAATGGAGGATTAGTCTTTAACGGTGGTCGAATTTTTAAAGATAAGGTACTTGATAAGCAAGCCTTTAAGACAATCTTATCTTGGTGTCAAGCCTATAATCTCCCTTATTTCGTTGACAATGATTTTAATTACAGCACTTCACTAAGAGAAAAGATTCCTTTCATTTCTAGTGTTGACCCGCTTCATCTAGCAAAAGAAGTGTCTTTGGAGAAGTTGGAGCACCCGATCAAGATGGTGATTTATATGGGAGATCATGAAGACTTGGTAGATTCTCTGTTGGCAGATGTTAGAGAATTGGCTTGTCTTGATTTTTCTTATCATGAGCATGAGAAATGCCTATATATCAATCCCTATGGTGTGAATAAAGCCACAACATTGATGGAGGTGTTAAAGGCTCCCTATGTGGCTTTTGGAAACGATCAAAATGATATTGAGTTTTTCAAACACTCCTTATATGCTGTTCAGATTGGAAAATATGCCCCTTTAGTCCCCTATGCTGATGAGCAACTAATCATCAAGGAGGAGCAACCACATCTAATCGCTCAGAAAATAGAAGAACTCTTCAAAGTATTTTAAAATTAACTATTGAGAGGATACGATTATAAAAATCAAGATAAGGAGGAAGAAATGTCCATTTGGGAACGTACCATAAAATTAGCCCTAGCTACAGGGCTATCCATTTTTATGGCTCAAAAATTAGGTTTTCTTTACGCAACATCAGCTGGAATTATTGCTATACTAAGTGTATTGGATACACGGCGGACGTCGTTTAAAATGGCACGACAACGATTACTTTCAGCTATTTTAGCTTTAATTTTAGGAGCAGTGGCATTCGGTATCTTGGGTTATCATATTCCTGCGGTTATTGTTTATCTTCTGATTTATGTTCCGATAGCTTATCGTTATCAATTAGAGGCAGGAATAGCACCAAGTACTGTTCTTGTAACACACTTGTTGTTAGAAAAAAGTATTGCTTGGTCATGGTTAATAAATGAACTGGGACTTTTTATCATCGGTGCAGGGGTAGCTCTGTTATTTAATTTATATATGCCGTCGCGACAAAATGAAATTTTAGACTACCATGAACGGGTTGAAGAACAGTTAAAAAAGATTCTATTACGGTTTAATAGTTTTTTGTTAAAAGGTGATGGTACAAATGATGCCCAACTCATCAAGGAGTTGGAGGTTATGTTACAAGATGCTCTAGCTTTGGTCTATCTTGATAGACGTAACCAATTGTTTAATCAAACTAATTATCAGGTGCATTATTTTGAAATGCGTATTGCGCAAACAAAAGTATTACGTCAAATGGCTGAAAATATCAATCATTGTCACTTAAAAAGTGATGAGAGTTTAATTTTGGCTCAGTTATTCCAAGAAACAGCTGAACAGTTAAGTCAAGAAAATCCAGCTCAAGATCTCCTAGATGCTATTGAGCATTTTTTACAACGCTTTAGAAAAAGGGACTTACCTAAGACCAGAGAGGAGTTTGAGACAAGAGCAACCTTATTTCAACTTCTACATGATATGGAGCATTTTATACAACTAAAAGTTGATTTTTACCAAGACTATAAGTCAGAGAAGGTCTAGTTGACCTTTTTTTGATACAATAATATCAAGTGAGACAATGACGTTTTTTTGAAGTGACGATTTATTGTTAGAAGATAAAACTTTCAAATTAGTAGAGAAAAATATGGAGGGAATATGCACAATATTACTTGTCCCCACTGCGGGACCGCTTTTCAAGTTAACGAAACAGAGTATAGTCAACTATTAGCTCAGGTGCGTGGCTCAGAGTTTGATAAAGAAGTCCATGAGCGTCTGGCACGTGAAACAGAGTTATTAAAGGAGAAGGCACAACGCAACCTAGAAGATAGACTAGCTAATAAAGATAGGGAGATTTTGGAATTACAGGCTAGCTTAGAGGCTTTAGATGTGAAAAAGGAGCTTCAGTTTGAGAAAAAATTGGCTGAAAAAGATAAGGCATTAGCTGACCTTCAATCTAAGTTAGAGAAATTAAGTTTAGAAAAAGATCAAGAACATCAAGCAGTTATGTCGGCTCTAGAAAAGGAACGTGATGCTGCTCAAAGCGCTCTTCTTTTACAAGAGCAAAAGCAAGAGTTAGCCCTAGCTACCAGTCGTCAAGAGTATGAAGTTCAATTAAAAGCAGCAAATGAACAGGTAGAATTTTATAAAAACTTTAAAGCCCAGCAATCCACAAAAGCTATCGGTGAGAGTTTAGAGTTATATGCAGAAGCAGAATTTAATAAGGTACGCCATCTAGCTTTTCCTAATGCCTACTTTGAAAAGGACAATCAACTCTCTGACAGGGGATCAAAAGGGGATTATATCTATCGTGAGTCGGATGAAAATGGTGTCGAGATTCTCTCCATCATGTTTGAAATGAAAAATGAAGCAGATGACACTGTCAAAAAACATAAAAACGAGGACTTTTTCAAGGAGCTAGACAAGGATAGAAGAGAAAAAAATTGTGAGTATGCTGTCTTGGTTTCAATGCTAGAATCTGATAATGATTATTACAATACGGGCATCGTGGATGTCAGTCACAAGTATGAGAAGATGTATGTAGTTCGTCCTCAGTTTTTCATTCAGTTGATTGGGCTTTTGCGAAATGCTGCGCTCAATAGTTTAAAATATAAACAAGAATTAGCTTTGGTGAAAGAGCAGCATATTGATATCACGCATTTTGAGGAGGATCTCGAAACCTTTAAGACAGCTTTTGCCAAAAACTACCATTCTGCAAGTAAAAATTTCCAAAAAGCTATTGAGGAAATAGATAAATCCATTAAACGAATGGAGGCGGTTAAGGCGGCGCTGACAACATCAGAGAATCAATTGAGGCTTGCCAATAATAAGCTAGAAGACGTTTCTGTTAAGAAATTGACCAGAAAAAACCCGACTATGCGTGAAAAGTTTGAGGCGCTGCAGGAGGAGTGAGTGATGATTAGAGCATTTGAAAATGAGGATTTTACTGCTTGTGTGCCATTAATGGTCGAATTAGGTTATCCGGTAGATGAGTTGGACCTAGAGTCAAGATGGTTGAATTTGTTGAAACAACCCGATTATCATTTGTTTGTAGTTGAGGAAAATAATCAAATCCTTGGTTTTGTTGGATTTCACAAAATGTATTTTTTTGAAACAGATGGTGCATACTGTCGTATTCTTGCATTGGTAGTATCAGATAAGCATCGTCGAAAGGGGTTAGCGACCAAATTAGTAGATGCTGTTTCAGATTTTGCCAAGTCAAATGGCTGTATTGCTTTAGCCTTGAATTCAGGTTTAACTGAGCAGCGTTCTGGAGCGCATCAATTCTATGAACAATACGGTTTTTCAAAGCAGACAATAGGATTTGCCTATTGGTTGAAATAAGGTAATAACCTATGAATAATCTAATAGAGTTTAATCCACCTGTTGCAGAGATTATCAACCAGAACTCAGAAGTCAAGGATATTCTCGTTGACCTGCACAATGGTAGCCACCCATTGAAAACAAGATTTTCAAACGAACTCTAATCCAGATTGGACGTCATGTGGAGCTCTGCCATTCTTCCAAAATATTGGAAAAACCTAGGAAGATTTTTGAATGGCTCCGCACAGAATAAAGAGATCAGGTGACCATGTTGTCTATAGGACTGCGCGTGATGAACAGGGGAATCTTAAGATATCTCAGAATACGTCCAAGATCTCCATCTGTCTTTTAGGATTAACAATGATTTTTTATTGGGAAATCTAAATCATGCCGGACCGCCGACAAGAACAGTCCTTTGTGTTATAATAAAAACATGATTTCAGGAATTATTAACGTAAAAAAAGAAGCGGGGATGACCTCGCACGATGCTGTTTTTAAACTTCGCAAGATTTTGCAGGAGAAGAAGATTGGTCATGGGGGGACACTTGATCCAGATGTGACAGGTGTCTTACCCATTGCAGTTGGGAAAGCAACGCGCGTGATTGAGTATATGACAGAGGCAGGAAAGGTTTATGAGGGAGAAATCACGATTGGTTTTTCTACAACGACAGAAGATGCCTCAGGAGAGGTTGTTGAGGTGACCTCTGTTAGTGACTTGAGCGAGACGGCAATTGATGCAGCGATGGCGACTTTTGTGGGAGACATTACGCAAATTCCTCCGATGTACTCGGCAGTAAAAGTTAATGGTCGAAAGCTTTATGAGTATGCGCGTGCTGGTGAGACAGTTGATAGACCAGAGCGTCAGGTAACTATCTACGAATTTGTCCGTACCTCACCAGTTACTGTAGCAGATGGCAAAGCTGTGTTTACTTTCCGAGTAGCCTGTAGCAAAGGGACTTATGTCCGCACCTTATCAGTAGATTTAGGGAAACAATTAGGGTATGCGAGCCATATGTCAGACCTCAAAAGAACTGCTTCAGCAGGGTTGGAACTACAAGATTCTCTAACCTTAGAGCAGATAGAAGAAAAAGTAGCTAAACAAGATTTTTCGTTTTTACTTCCTATGGAGTACGGTGTGGGGGATCTCCCTCGTGTTGAATTGACAGAAGAACAGATGACGGAGATTAGTTTTGGTCGCTTCATCCAATTGGATTGTCAAAAAGAGTTAGTAGCAGCTTTTAGAGATGGCAAGGTTTTAGCTATCTTAGAAAAACGTCATCAAGACTATAAACCTAGAAAGGTTCTAGTGTAGAGAGAAGAGTTTTTTTCTTCTCTTTTTTTCTAAGTATGGTAAAATGAATTTATGAAAATATTTCACATTAAAGATGAAAATGACATTCATCAAGAAGAAGAAACGGTCCTAGTTCTGGGATATTTTGATGGCCTTCATCGAGGACATAAGGAACTTTTTGGTCAAGCTCGACTCATTGCCGATAAAAAAGGACTTAAAGTGGCAGTTTTAACTTTTCCGGAATCTCCAAAGTTAACATTTGCTCGCTTTGAACCCGAACTCCTCTTACATATTGTTTCTCCGCAAAAACGTTTGGAGAAATTTGAGGAATACGGTGTTGACTATCTTTATTTTGTTGACTTCACTAGTCAATTTGCTAATGTTAGCTCTGATGATTTCATTCATAAATATATAGAAAGTCTACGTGCTAATACGGTGGTAGCTGGCTTTGATTATCATTTTGGTCATAATCGGACAAGTTGTGCTTATCTCCAACGAAACTTTTCAGGGCGAGTGGTGATTGTTTCTGAGCAAACCTCAGGAGACGAAAAAATTAGCTCTACCCGCATTCGTCAATTGATCAAAAATGGTCAAGTCGCTGAAGCCAATCATCTTTTGGGGTATCATTTTTCAACTCGCGGTATTGTGGTACATGGTGATGCAAGAGGGAGAACGATTGGCTATCCAACAGCGAATTTTTCTCCAATTGATCGAACCCATTTACCAAAAGATGGTGTCTATATTACAGACGTTATCCTATCAGGAAAGAAATATCGTGCGATGACGAGTGTTGGAAAAAATGTGACTTTTGATGGTACTGAATTGCGACTTGAAGCACATATTTTTGATTTTGAAGGTGATTTATATGGGAATACTATAGAGGTTGTTTGGCTGGATAAAATTCGAGACATGGTAAAATTTAAAGGAATTGATGAGCTAGTGACTCAATTAAAAGTAGATGAGCAACTCGCAAGAAATTACGAAAAAGTATAGCTCAATAGCTAAAAAAAAGGTATAATATAAGTAGAGTAGGAAATATTAAAAAGAGGCTCCATTATGATTACCTTATTTTTATCACCCAGCTGTACTAGTTGCCGTAAGGCGAGAGCCTGGTTATCTGCACATGAAGTGCCTTATCAAGAACATAATATTATTACAAATCCTTTAACACCACAGGAATTGCTGTCCATTTTATCTTTTACAGAAAATGGGACAGAAGATATTATTTCTACGCGTTCAAAGGTTTTTCAAAAATTAGATGTCGATGTTGAGGAGATGTCTGTATCGGAGTTGATCCAGTTGATAGCAGACTATCCAAGTTTATTAAGACGTCCTATTATCATGGATAGTAAGCGCATGCAAATCGGATTTAACGAAGATGAGATTCGTGCCTTTTTATCGCGTGATTACAGAAAACAAGAGTTGCGCCAAGCGACCATTAGAGCTGAAATTGAGGGAAGAGATGAAAGATAATTATTCTTATCCACTTAATTTGTCATGGAGCACTGAGGAAATATCGTCAGTGCTTCATTTTTTGAATCAAGTGGAGTTAGCTTATGAAAAGGGAGTTAGAGCCGAAGAACTTTTAAAAAGCTATCAAATGTTCAAAGAAATTGTTAGAAGTAAAGCGGAAGAAAAGCAAATTGATCGGGATTTCAAGAGTGTTTCAGGGTACTCGACCTATCAGGTAGTGAAATGCGCTCAAGAAAAAGGGAAAGGGATGCTGAAACTTGGAGACTAAATTTGAATTTGCAAAAATCCTAATCAAAGAAGCAGGTGCTTTGGTTAAAGAAAGTATGAAAAACCCTCTAGAGATTGCTAGTAAGAGTCAGTTTGATGATTTGGTAACTAATGTTGATCAAGCTACTCAGCAGTTTTTAGTGGAACAGATAAAGTTATATTATCCCAATGATTTTATCTTGGCAGAAGAAGGGCATCTTCTTCACCCTATTGATGAGGGGAATGTTTGGGTATTAGATCCAATTGATGGCACAGTTAATTTTGTGTCCCAAGGTCAAGATTTTGCGATTATGCTAGCTTATTATGAAGCGGGTGTTGGGCAATTTGGGATTATTTATAACTTAATGGACGATCAGCTTTATGCAGGTGGTGGGGTATTTCCTGTTACGTTAAATGGTCAGGAGCTATCACCATACAAAGATAAGCCGATTAGTCAGTTTCTTATTGCGGCAAATAGCGGTATGTATGCTCATAATACTATGGGAGTTGGTGAGCTGATTAAACAGAGTTTAGGTCTTCGTGTGTATGGTAGTGCTGGTATTAGTATGAGCCGTGTTTTAGAAGGAAAGTTGATGGCTTACTTCTCTTGTATCTATCCTTGGGATTATGCTGCAGCATCTATTATGGGAGAAAGTCTCGGCTATGTTACATTGACAATGACAGGTGAACATCCTGATTTTCGTACTCGTCAAGCGATTATGTTTGTTCCGAAAGATAAATTGACCTTGATACAGTCTGTGGTGAATGAGCATAGTTAATCTATTAGATGAAAGAGTGAAATTGTCACCTTAGGAATGAAAGTGTCAATTATCCACTCTCTTTTTTATGAAAAAATATCCAATAAAAAACTATAATGGAGTAAATAATAGAAATAAATGAAGTTACCAGATACATTTATAAAAAAATATCAACAATTATTAGGGGATGAAGCCGAGGCTTTTTTTAAAACATTTGACCAAGAAGCAATTTCAGCCTTTAGAATCAATCCCTTAAAAGCCAATATCAAAAAATTTGATACCCCAATTAACAATATGCCTTGGTCTTATTATGGAAAAGTGTCAGGAAAATCTAGCGATCATGTGACGGGCTTAGTCTATTCCCAAGAACCTGCAGCACAGATGGTTGCCCAGGTTGCCTCACCTAAAAAAGGAATGAAGGTACTAGATTTAGCTGCAGCACCTGGAGGAAAAACCACTCATCTTCTTTCCTATCTAGACAATACAGGGATTTTGGTGAGTAATGAAATCAATCACAAAAGAAGTAAGATTCTAGTTGAAAATGTTGAACGATTTGGTGCAAGAAATGTTGTGATTACTAATGAAAGTGCTACTCGATTAGCTAAAGTCTTTCCAAATTATTTTGATCTCATTGTCTTAGATGCTCCTTGTTCAGGAGAGGGAATGTTTCGTAAGGATCCTGCGGCTATTCAATATTGGAATGAGGATTATCCTAGCCAATGTGCAAAAGTACAACAAGAAATTTTACGAGATGCCTTAGATATGTTAGCACCGGGAGGGAGTATCGTTTATTCCACATGTACTTGGTCACCAGAAGAAAACGAAGATATTGTCCGTTGGCTTATGGAAATCGACCATAACTTAAGTTTAGAAATGATTCCTAAAGAAAATGGGATGGTTTCTGGCATTAATATGCCAGAGGTGGCTCGGATGTATCCACATTGTTTCAAGGGTGAGGGACAATTTGTTGCTAAGTTAAGAGATACACAAACACACCAAACATCTAGTAAGCTAAAGAGTGCTCGAACCAATCTCACTAGAGAACAGGCACAGTTGTGGGAGGAGTTTTATCGTCGGAAAGTCAATACTGATTTAAGTGGGGTGCTTCAAGTTTTTGGTGAACAACTTTATTTGCTACCGAATCATCTTCCTGATTTAAGTCAACTTAAAATTGCAAGAAATGGGCTACATCTTGGAACCTTTAAGAAAAAGCGTTTTGAACCGAGCTTTGCTTTAGGCTTAGCGTTACATCCAGATGAAGTAGATCAAGTGATTGAAATGACTCAAGAGGATTTTAAAAAATATGTTTCAGGACAAACTGTTAGTCTCCCCAAATCCTATGCAAATGATTGGTACTATATCGCAATAGAAGGCAATGGAATAGGATTTGCAAAGGTGGTTGACAAAACCCTAAAGAATGCCTTTCCAAAAGGTTTGCGATTTAGTTAAAAAGTCTTTCCAAAAGTTATTAACTATGGTATAGTGGAAGGTGGAAAGTTGGTTGCTTTTATAGAAGAAACTTTCTAAAAATACTTTCACTTTGAAAGGAAAAATATATTGAAAAAGAAACATAAACTAGCCTTGACGGCTCTTGTTTGTCTATTGGGCATAGGTCTTTCTGCATGTTCAAGTTGGATTGATAAAGGTGAGTCTATTACAGCAGTTGGTTCAACCGCCCTCCAGCCTCTTGTTGAAGGAGCGGCCGATGAATTTGCCAGTGCTAATCTTGGAAAAACCATCAATGTCCAAGGTGGAGGCTCAGGTACAGGTTTGTCGCAAGTACAATCAGGTGCAGTTCAAATCGGTAATAGTGATTTGTTCGCAGAAGAAAAAGATGGTATTGATGCAGAGGCATTGGTCGATTATCAGGTTGCCGTTGCAGGGCTAGCTGTTATCACAAACAAGAATGTTGATGTATCTGATTTGACCACGGAACAGTTGAGAAAAATTTTTACAGGTGAATACACCAACTGGAAACAAGTTGGTGGGAAAGACTTGGAGATTTCTATTATTAACCGTGCATCAAGTTCAGGTTCTCGCGCCACCTTCGATAGCATTATTATGGATGGTCAAACAGCCAAACAAAGCCAAGAGCAAGATTCTAACGGTATGGTAAAATCCATTGTATCGCAAACTCCAGGTGCGATTTCTTACTTGTCATTTGCTTATGTTGATGATTCAGTTAAGAGTTTGAAGCTAAATGGTTTTGAACCTACAGCTGAGAATGTGGCAACGAATGATTGGCCAATTTGGTCTTATGAACATATGTACACTAAAGGGGAAGCAACAGGTTTGACAAAAGAATTTTTAGAGTACATGATGAGTGAAGAAATTCAAAAAGGTATTGTGGTAAGCATGGGCTACATTTCAATCCATGATATGAAAGTAACCAAAAATGCTGACGGTACTGTGACAGAAAAATAATAAAGAACTATTCACTTGAATAGTTGTGTGAGGAGCAATTGTGAAAAATCAAGAACTTGCAAAAAAATTATTGTCACCTTCAAAAAATTCTCGCTTAGAAAAATTTGGTAAAGCTATAACATTTTTCTGTTTGGCGTTGATTGTTTTTATTGTGGCAATGATTCTTATCTTTGTTGCACAAAAAGGTCTATCGACTTTCTTTGTTGACAAAATTAATCCATTTGATTTCTTATTTGGAAAAGAATGGCAACCTAGTGTGAAAGACGCTTCAGGCAAACCTTATCTTGGTGCCCTTCCAATGATTATGGGTTCTTTCATTGTGACTATTTTATCTGCTTTAATCGCAACACCATTTGCTATTGGTGCGGCAGTCTTTATGACAGAAATTTCACCTAAATACGGTGCTAAAATTCTTCAACCAGCGGTTGAACTTTTAGTAGGGATCCCATCTGTCGTATATGGATTTATTGGTCTTCAGGTCGTAGTACCATTTGTCCGATCTATCTTCGGAGGAACTGGTTTTGGTATTTTATCAGGGGTATTTGTACTTTTTGTTATGATCTTACCAACCGTTACCTTTATGACGGTAGATAGTCTTAAGGCTGTTCCTAGACATTACAAGGAAGCCAGTCTAGCCATGGGAGCGACCCGTTGGCAAACTATTTGGCGTGTCATTTTAAATGCAGCTAGACCAGGAATTTTCACGGCAGTCATTTTTGGTATGGCGCGTGCTTTCGGAGAAGCTTTAGCGATTCAAATGGTGGTGGGTAACTCAGCAGTTATCCCAACCTCTCTAACAACGCCAGCAGCAACTTTAACCTCTGTCTTAACGATGGGGATCGGTAATACCGTTATGGGAACAGTTCAAAATAATGTACTTTGGTCTCTGGCCTTGGTTCTCTTGGTGATGAGCTTGGCCTTTAACATGCTAGTAAAAATGATTACAAGAGAAAGAAAGAAAAACTATGCACGCTAAAAAAATAAATAAATTGGCAACCGGTATTTTATATGCCATTGCTACAATTATTGTTACCATTCTGGCCTCTCTCATTCTTTTTATTCTTGTTAGAGGGTTACCTCATGTAAGCTGGTCTTTCCTAACAGGACGTTCCTCTTCTTACCAAGCAGGAGGGGGGATTGGAATCCAACTCTATAATTCCTTCTTCCTTTTAGTCGTAACTCTTTTGATTTCAGTTCCTCTATCAATGGGAGCGGGAATCTATCTTTCAGAGTATGCTAAGAAAGGTCCATTAACCAACTTTATTCGTACTTGTATCGAAATTTTGTCTTCTCTTCCATCAGTTGTTGTGGGGCTATTTGGTTATTTAATCTTTGTTGTACAGTTTGAGTATGGCTTTTCAATTATTTCTGGTGCCCTAGCACTCACTGTCTTTAACCTTCCACAAATGACACGAGGTGTAGAAGATAGTTTACGCACTGTTCATCATACACAACGCGAGGCGGGCTTGGCTTTAGGGTTGTCAAGATGGGAAACAGTAGTTCATGTCGTTATTCCAGAAGCACTTCCAGGTATTGTTACAGGTATTGTCTTGGCTTCTGGACGTATTTTTGGAGAAGCAGCAGCACTGATTTATACAGCAGGTCAATCTGCACCTGCACTAGATTGGTCTAACTGGAATCTCTTTAGTGTAACAAGCCCAATTTCTATCTTCCGTCAAGCAGAAACACTTGCTGTACACATTTGGAAAGTAAATAGTGAGGGGACAATTCCTGATGCGACGGAGGTTTCTGCTGGAAGTGCTGCCGTTCTATTGATTTTCATTTTAATTTTCAATATTTCTGCACGTCGAATTGGTAGCTTCTTACATAAGAAACTGACATCAGCTTAAACAGAATTTAGATTTTCGAGAAAAAGATAGGCTCTATCTTGCTTAAACAAGGCTTTGATGTCCTACTTTCTTCTCGATTTTTTATTAAAAAGGAGAAACATTGTGGCTGACTATAATTGGAATGAAAGACATATTATTACTTTTCCTGAGGAAAAAGTAGCCCTATCAACGAAAGATTTGCATGTGTATTATGGTGGCAAAGAAGCAATCAAAGGTATAGATATGCAGTTTGAAAAAAATAAGATTACCGCTCTGATTGGACCATCTGGTTGTGGGAAATCAACTTATTTACGGAGTCTTAATCGCATGAATGACACGATTGATATCGCTAAAGTGACAGGTGAAATTTTATACGAAGGTATTGATGTTAATAAACCTGAAATGAATGTCTATGAAGTTCGTAAACATATCGGAATGGTTTTTCAACGCCCTAATCCATTTGCAAAATCTATCTACCGTAATATTACATTTGCTCATGAACGTGCAGGTGTTAAAGATAAAAATATTCTAGATGAGATCGTTGAGACTTCTTTAAAACAAGCGGCCCTGTGGGATCAAGTGAAGGATAACTTGCATAAATCAGCATTTACTTTATCAGGTGGTCAGCAACAAAAATTATGTATTGCTCGAGCTATTGCAGTAAAACCTGATATTCTATTGATGGATGAGCCAGCCTCAAACTTAGATCCGATTGCTACAATGCAACTTGAGGAGACAATGTTTGATCTTAAAGAAAATTATACGATTATTATAGTAACCCATAATATGCAGCAAGCAGCTCGTGCTAGTGATTATACTGCGTTCTTTTATTTGGGAGACCTGATTGAATACGATAAAACAACCAATATCTTCCAAAATGCTAAACTACAATCAACAAACGATTATGTTTCAGGACGTTTTGGTTAGAGAGGAACAATATGACAGAACCTATTATTAGTGTCAGAGATTTATCTGTGTACTATAAAAAGAAAAAAGCATTAAATACAGTTTCTTTGGACATTTATCCAAATGAAATTATTTCTTTAATTGGACCTTCAGGTTCGGGAAAATCTACACTTTTGCGATCTATTAATCGTATGAATGATCTTAATCCAGAAGCGACCTTAACAGGTTCAATTGTTTATAATGGACATAATATTTATAGTCCACGAACAGATACTGTTGATTTACGAAAAGAAATCGGTATGGTATTCCAACAACCCAATCCTTTTCCGATGTCCATATATGAAAATGTTGTTTATGGCCTTCGCTTAAAGGGGATTAAAGATAAGGCAATTCTAGATGAAGCTGTTGAAACCTCATTGAAGGGTGCCTCTATTTGGGATGAAGTGAAAGATCGTTTGCATGATTCAGCACTTGGATTATCTGGTGGTCAACAACAACGTGTTTGTATTGCTCGTACCTTAGCCACTAGTCCAAAGGTTATTTTACTTGATGAACCAACGTCTGCCTTGGATCCTATTTCAGCAGGAAAAATTGAAGATACACTGTATGGCTTGAAAGATGACTATACATTAATTATTGTGACGCGCTCTATGCAGCAAGCCTCACGTATCTCGAAACGAACAGCCTTTTTCCTTGATGGAAATTTGGTAGAATACGGTGATACTAAAGACATGTTCTTAAATCCTAAACATAAGGAAACAGAAGATTATATTACAGGTAAGTTTGGATAGAAAAGATAAAGGAAGAGAAAGAAGATGTTAAGAACACAACTTGAAGAAGAATTAGATAAATTACATAATCAATTTTATGTGATGGGAACTGAGGTACTCTCACAATTTAAAAAGTCTTTGCGTAGCTTTGTAACACATGATCGTGATTTGGCAAATGAAGTGATTGCAAATGATGAAAAGATTAATGAGTATGAAGTAAAACTTGAGAAAAAATCGCTTGAAATCATTGCTCTACAGCAGCCTGTTTCACATGATTTACGTACTGTTATTACTGTATTAAAGGCATCTAGTGATATTGAGCGTATGGGAGATCATGCAGTATCAATGGCACATGCGACTATCAGTACTAAAGGTGAGGAACGTCTTCCTGAAGTAGAGAAAGAAATCGCCAAAATGGGTGCAGCCGTTAAAGTGATGATTGAAGAAGCGCTTAATGCTTATATTCATGCTGATGAAACTAAAGCACGCGAAATTGCAGCATCTGATGACAATATTGATGTTTATTTCCGTGAAATTCAATCTCTGACCGTTGAAGAAATTAAAAAGAACCCTGATGCTATTGTTACTGGAAAAGATTACTTCCAAGTAATCATGTACTTAGAACGTATTGGTGATTATGCTCGTAATATTTGTGAGTGGGTAGTTTATCTTAAAACTGGAAAAATTATTGAATTATAATTTTTTAGAAAATAGCTCAGGGATAAAGGGAGAATTATGGAAACAGTTGAACAGTTTATCGAAAAGTTTATTCCAGAAAATTATAATATCTTCTTAGATATTAATCGATCTGAAAAAACATTTGTTGGAAATGTGGCTATTTCAGGGGAGGCTTTGGATAACCACATTTCACTTCATCAGAAAAATTTACGGATAGATTCTGTAAAATTAGATAATCAAGAGCTCTCTTATCGATTGGATGATGCTAATGAAGCGCTTCATATCGATTTACCTGAAACGGGGACCATGACTTTGATTCTTGAATTTGCAGGTAAGATTACAGATAATATGACTGGGATTTATCCGTCTTATTATACTGTTGAGGGTAGAAAAAAAGAAGTGATTTCTACACAATTTGAAAGTCATTTTGCACGTGAAGCCTTTCCATCGATAGACGAGCCAGAGGCTAAGGCAACTTTTGATTTATCTATCAAATTTGATCAAGAAGAAAATGAAATTGTTTTATCCAATATGCCAGAGATCAATCAAGATTTACGAAAAGAAACAGGTGTATGGACCTTTAAAACAACACCTAGAATGTCTTCTTATCTACTGGCTTTTGCAATAGGAGATTTACAGGGCAAAACTGCTAAGACACAAAATGGAACAGAAGTTGGTATTTTTTCAACAAAAGCTCATCCATTAAGTTCTCTTGATTTTTCTTTGGATATTGCAGTACGCATTATCGAATTTTATGAATCCTATTACGGAGTAAAATATCCAATTCCTTTGTCTTATCATGTGGCTTTACCTGACTTTTCAGCAGGAGCTATGGAGAACTGGGGACTTGTAACTTATCGCGAAGTTTATTTATTGGTGGATGAAAATTCAACAGCACTTAGTCGTCAGCAAGTTGCTTTAGTCGTTGCCCATGAGTTAGCTCATCAATGGTTTGGGAATCTCGTTACCATGAAATGGTGGGATGACTTGTGGCTGAATGAAAGTTTTGCTAATATGATGGAATATGTCTCTCTTGACGCTATTGAGCCGAACTGGAATATCTTTGAAGATTTTCAAACAACAGGTGTTCCTTTGGCTTTACAAAGAGATGCGACTGACGGTGTTCAATCGGTTCATGTAACAGTTAATCATCCTGATGAAATCAATACCTTATTTGATCCTGCTATTGTTTACGCAAAAGGTAGTCGCCTCATGCATATGTTACGTCGTTGGTTGGGAGATAAGGATTTTGCCTCTGGCTTAAATCGCTATTTTGAAACCTTCCAATATGGTAATACGGTAGGTCGAGATTTATGGAAAGCCTTATCAGATGCAAGTGGTAAAAATGTTGCCAATTTTATGGATGCTTGGTTAGAACAGCCAGGTTATCCTGTAGTAACAGCATGTGTTGAAAATGACACTTTAATTTTGACTCAAAAGCAATTCTTTATTGGTGAGCATGAGGATAAGGGAAGAATTTGGCAAATCCCACTTAACAGTAATTGGGAAGGCATCCCAGATTTGTTAACCACGGAACGCTTAGAAATCCCTAACTTCTCTGAGTTAGCTACAGTAAATAAATCAGCTTTTCGTTTAAATACAGAAAATACAGCACATTATATCACGAATTATGAGGGTATCTTATTAGATGATGTGATGGCCAATCTTCATGATCTAGATAAAACGTCAAAACTGCAACTTATCCAAGATAGACGCCTTCTGGCTGAATCTGGTCAGATTTCTTATGCTGAACTAATTCCTTTACTATTAAAATTAAAAGATGAAACCTCTCATATGGTTGTTACGGCAATGGTACAAGTAACAAATGGTTTATCTAAATTTATTGATGAAGGAACAGCCGCAGAAGAGGATTTCAAGGCACTGATAGAAGCTATTCATGCTTATAATTTTGAACGTCTAGGATTTGAAAAAATATCTGGCGAATCAGATGAAGACGAATTTGTCCGTCAAAGTGTTTTAAATGCGATGATTTACGCAGAAAACACTATTGCGGTAGATAAAGCTAAGATAATTTTTGAGGAGTATAAAGAAGATATTGAGTCTATCCCAGCTTCTATTCGATTATATATCTTGATTAACCAAATTCGCCAATTTGAATCCGAAGAGCTTGTGAAACTTTATTTAGATACTTATGTTAAAACGAATAATGGTGTTTTCCGTCGTCAATTAGCTCAAGCACTCTCTTATACACAAGATTCTAAAAATATCCAGTATTTACTTGATGGGTTGAAGGATAAAGATATTGTTAAACCACAAGATCTTGCGATGAGTTGGTATCACCCACTCTTATCCAGAAACTTTACACAAGAAGTTACTTGGACTTGGGCTCGTGAAAATTGGGAGTGGATCAAAGCTACTTTAGGTGGCGATATGAGTTTTGATAAATTTGTTATCTATCCTGCAAATATTTTTAAAACAGAGAAGCGTTTAGAGGAGTATAAAGCCTTCTTTGAGCCACAGCTCAATGATTTATCAATTAGTCGAAATATTATGATGGGAATAAAAGAAATTTCAGCACGAATTAACTTAATCTCTAGAGAAAAAGAGTTAGTTGAGGAAACACTTTCAAATGTGTTGAAAAATAGAATTCTTTAGGAGTTATTTACTTTAGCTCTATCTCTAACACCTCAAAAGAGAGTCCAGATTCTTTTGAGGTGTTTTTTTATAAGATGAGTTTTTTATCCAAAAACCAATTGCTTAGGAATCTTAAGTTAGTCTTAAGCTAAAAAGACTAAACTATATAAGAAAAATAAGTTTTTAAACTGAGTAAAAAGAATAGATAAAAGTAAAAGTGCTAGTTAATCCATGTTATAATGGAACAAGAAGGAGAAGGGCGATGATTAAAATTTTATTGGTTGAAGATGATCTAGGTTTGTCAAATTCTGTTTTTGATTTCTTGGATGATTTTGCAGATGTTATGCAAGTCTTTGATGGTGATGAAGGACTATATGAGGCAGAAAGTGGTGTCTATGATCTTATCTTATTGGATTTAATGCTTCCTGAAAAAGATGGTTTTCAAGTTTTGAAAGAGCTTCGTGATAAGGGAGTGACAACACCTGTTTTAATTATGACAGCTAAAGAAAGCTTGGATGATAAAGGTCATGGGTTTGAATTAGGTGCAGATGATTACCTCACTAAGCCATTTTATTTGGAAGAGTTGAAAATGCGTATTCAAGCATTATTAAAGCGTTCAGGAAAATTAAACGATAACACCTTAACTTACGGGGAAATTAGTGTTAACACCTCTACTAACACCACTACTGTTAATGGTTTAGAAGTTGAATTATTAGGGAAAGAATTTGATTTACTTGTTTATTTCCTTCAGAATCAGAATGTTATTTTACCCAAAACTCAGATTTTTGATCGTATCTGGGGCTTTGATAGTGATACCACATTATCAGTGGTAGAGGTTTATGTATCTAAAATACGTAAAAAATTAAAAGGAACTGCTTTTGTAAACAATATGCAGACATTACGCAGTGTAGGGTATATTTTAAAAGATGCTGAGTAAATTAAGAAAAAAATCCAAAACAGAAAATTTTTCTTTTTTCCTTCAATTCTTTACCGTATTTACAGGTATTTTTATTGTAATGACGGTTATCATCTTACAAGTTATGCGGGTAGGGCTTTATTCTTCAGTAGATAATAAATTGATACGGACCGCAAGAGAGATTGACCAGTATGTTACATGGGTAATGGAGATGCCAGGTAATCCAGGAGGAGAGGATACTCAAGCAACAGATGATAATTCAGATCATCCGATGATAGAAGCTGTGCCAACGGAAAAATTAGCAGCTAATACCACCTTTATTCTTTATGATAAAGATGGGAATATCCTTAATAACATTGCTAGTTTATCTACGTTAAGTAATTTGAAGTTGAAAACTAAAAATTTAAACAGTGTCTATTCAGATAGCCCTAAAAATGACTTGGGCTACTCAGAATCTTTCCATCTGGTTACAGTAAAAGTAGAAAGTTCAACTTATACCGAACTAAAATATGCAACAGTAGCCGTCAATGTGACTCAAATCGAGGAATCGACAGCACGCTATTCTACGATTATTGTTAGCGTGATGATTATTTTCTGGTTTCTTTCAGTTGGTGCTAGTGTTTATCTTGCACGATGGAGTATGAGGCCTATTCTAGCCAACTATGAAAAGCAAAAATCTTTTGTCGAAAACGCTAGTCATGAATTGCGTACACCGTTAGCTGTTCTACAAAATAGATTAGAAAGCTTGTTTAGGCAACCGAATGCTACTGTTTTAGAACAATCAGAAAACATAGCAGCAAGTCTAGATGAAGTGAGAAATATGAGAATTTTAACAACAAATCTCTTGAACTTAGCTAGACGTGATGATGGTATAAAACCAGAGCTAACAGAAGTACAACCTAGTTTCTTTGATGATGTTTTTGAAAATTATACTTTAATCGCTGAAGAAAACGATAAAATTTTTACCTATCAAAATCAAGTGACAAGGTCATTTAAAACCGATAAAACGTTATTAAAACAATTGATGACCATATTATTTGATAATGCTATTAAATACACGGAAGATTCAGGGATCATTGATTTTAAGGTGAGAAGTACGGATAAAAATATCTATTTGACTATCAGTGATAATGGTTTTGGGATTTCAGATGAGGATAAAAAGCAAATTTTTGACCGATTCTATCGTGTTGATAAGGCTAGAACAAGACAAAAAGGAGGTTTTGGTTTAGGTTTGTCTTTGGCTAAACAAATAGTCGATTCTTTAAAAGGAAGTATTCACGTTAAAGACAATCGACCTAAAGGAACTATTTTTGAAGTAAAACTATAATAAAATGACTCTATGATTACTTTGAGAGAGATCTCTTAGAAATCATAGAGTCATTTTTATATGGTAACATCTGTTTAGAAAGCAAAAAAGAGAAGACTGAATTAATCTTCTCCATATGACTTTTAGATAAAAAAAGCCTTTTTATTTAGCAATTTTTGCTGAAAGACGTGCTTTATCACGACCAGCTTTGTTTTTGTGAATCAAACCTTTTGTTTCTGCTTTATCGATAGCTGAGCTAGCAGCACGGAAAAGCTCTTCAGTTGGATTTGCTTCAAATGCTTTGATTGCAGTACGCATAGCTGATTTTTGAGCTGAGTTCTTTTCGTTTTGTTTAACGTTAAGTTCAGCACGTTTGATAGCTGATTTAATATTTGCCAATGTTTTCACCTCCATCTCATACTAACTATCTCATTATATAGGAAAAAATTGGTTTTGACAAGCCTAAATCACTTTTTAAGGTAAATTTTGTCTATTTTATGATGAGGATCCTTGTGTAAAATGAGATCAGCGCGATTTCGCGTAGGTTTAATATAGTCTCTGAGGTTAATCAGATTAATATTTTTCCATGTGCTTTTGGCGATAGCTAGAGACTCAGATCGTGGAAGGTTATTGAATCTATTATAGTAATTGTTGGGATTTTGCTTAGCTAGTGAGAGTAAACTTTCAAATCGTTCTAGATACCATTTCTCAATATGTTTTTCATCTGCATCAATGTAGATTGAAAAATCAAAATAGCCATTGATATAAAGGTGATCATTTTGAGGATTTTGGAAAACATTTATTCCTTCAATGATAAGAAAATCGGGAGAAGTGATATGTTGGAGTTGATTTGGAATAATATCATAAATTTCATGTGAATAAATCGGAATGTCATAATCTTTTCCATCTTTTATGGCCTCGATCATTTTAACTAGCGCAGGCATATCATAGCTTTCAGGAAATCCTTTTTTTTGAAGCAGTTGCTCTTTTTTTAACTTTTCATTAGGGAATAAGAAGCCATCCGTTGTCATCAGCTCAACCTTGCTATTTTTATAGGTTCGTGTTAAAAGAAGCTGTAGCAAACGACTGGTTGTAGATTTTCCGACTGCTACACTGCCAGATACCCCGATGATGAAAGGGCGTTTTTCAGGTTTATTTTGAAGAAAGAGGCTTTTTGAAAAGTCTAAGTGATCAGATGAATGCTTATAAATATCAATCAAATTGATCAAGGGGAGATAAATATCTGTGACGTCTTGAATGCTAATTTTATCATTTAAACTTTTGATAGAATCTAATTCATCTTGTGAAAGAGGAGGAGTGCTTAAGTGACCAAGACCTTGCCATTTTTGACGTGAAATTTGTTTAAAGTTTGTTAAATCATACATTATAGAAAACTCCTATCTAGAGGATTATAACATGTTTGCTTCTAATTTGTAACCATTTTCATCGAAGAAAAAGTATGCTATAATGAATAAGCAAAAGTTCTAAAAGATGATAGGAAAAAATATGTCAAAAATGTATTACGCAGAAAACCCAGATGCAGCACATGATATTCATGAGTTAAGAGTTAATCTTTTAGGTGATTGGTTTACTTTTTTTACAGATTCTGGCGTTTTTAGCAAAAAAATGATTGATTACGGAAGTCAAGTTCTTCTAAATGCTTTAGAGGTCGAAGAAGGAGGGCGGTTATTAGATGTCGGTTGTGGTTATGGTCCGCTAGGGATTGCTTTGGCAAAAACTAAAGGATTAGATGTAACGATGGTGGACATAAACCATAGAGCTTTAGATTTAGCGAAAAAAAATGCTGAAAAAAACCATGTGTCAGCAAACATTTTTCAATCAAGTGTTTACGATAATGTTGAGGGGGGATTTGATTATATTATTAGTAACCCTCCTATTAGGGCTGGAAAAGAAATTGTCCACCGCATTATATCAGAAAGCATTAACCATCTAGTAGTTGGGGGCACTTTGACAATTGTCATTCAAAAAAAACAAGGAGCACCGAGTGCCAAAGCTAAGATGGCAGAAGTTTTTGGAAATGTAGAGACTGTCAAAAAAGACAAGGGATATTACATCCTTAGAAGTGAGAGAATATGAGAGCAGTAGATTTAATCCAAAAAAAACGTGATGGTCTTGAATTATCGACCGAAGAAATTCATTGGCTAGTCAGTGGTTATGTTGCAGGTAGTGTACCGGATTATCAAATGTCAGCCTTAGCGATGGCGATTTATTTTAAAGGAATGTCTATGAGAGAGACGAGAGACCTCACTATGGCTATGGTTGGAACTGGTGAGCAGATGGACTTGTCAGCTATCAATGGTATCAAGACTGATAAACACTCTACTGGTGGTGTAGGTGATAAGGTGACATTAATCTTAGCCCCTCTTGTAGCTAGTTTCGGTGTCCCTGTTGCGAAGATGAGTGGTAGAGGGCTGGGACATACAGGTGGGACTTTAGATAAATTGGAGTCCATCAAAGGTTATCAGATTGAACGAACTAAGACAGAGTTTATCCAGCAAGTTCAAGAAATAGGGTTGTCTGTAATAGGACAGTCTGATCGAATGGTCAAGGCAGATAAGCAACTTTATGCTCTTAGAGATGTGACGGCGACGGTAGATAGTATTCCTTTGATTGCCAGTTCAGTAATGAGTAAAAAAATAGCAGCAGGTGCAGACGCCATTTTATTAGATGTGACAGTTGGTGACGGTGCTTTTATGAAAACTGAGGAAGAAGCTATTCAACTTTCTGAAACAATGGTTTCCTTAGGAAAAGAAGTTGGACGTCAGACAGTTGCAGTCATTACTAATATGAGCCAGCCACTAGGAAGAGCTATTGGGAATCGTTTAGAGGTTCTGGAAGCTATTGACATCATGAAGGGTGAGGGGCGTTCTGATATCACAGATTTTATTTGTGAACTAGCGCAAATGATGTTGGAATTAGCAGGAGTGCAAAAATCACTAGTTGAAATTAGAGAAAAGTTGACTAATGGTGAGGCGCTAGAAAAATTTGAGGCAATGATTCAGGCGCAAGGGGGAGATATAATCGATTTATATCGACCAGTCCAAGTCAAATATGTAGTCGAAGTCAAAGCAGAACAAGATGGATATGTGTCTGCTCTTCCAGCTTTAGAGTTTGGTTTATTTGCAATGAAATTAGGGGCAGGTAGAGCAATCAAGACAGATGCTTTGGATTATGAAAGCGGTATTGTTTTTGATAAAAAAGTCGGGGATGAGATTAAAAAAGGTGATACCCTTGCAAAAATTTACTCAAATCAAAAAATTACTGAAAATCTGCTTACAGAATTCAAAAAAAATGTTAGAATAGGTAGTGAGAGGATTATTCAGAAAGAAATTCTGAAAATAATCAATTAGAAAGAAGGTCATCATGGACTTGAATAAGTATATTGACCATACACTATTAAAGCAAGATGCTACAAAAGAGCAGATTTTAGAATTAATTGCTCAAGCAAAGCAATATAACTTTGCCAGTGTCTGTGTCAATCCTACTTGGGTAAAATTGGCTCGTGAGGAATTACGAGATAGTGACGTAAAAGTTTGTACAGTAATTGGTTTTCCTCTAGGAGCAACCTTATCAGAGGTAAAAGCATTTGAAACAAAGCAGGTCGTCTCTAATGGTGCAGACGAAGTAGATATGGTGATCAATATTGGTGAGCTGAAATCAGGAAATCTCCAGTATGTAGAAGAAGACATTAAAACTGTTGTTGAAGCTAGTGGTGATAAACTTGTTAAAGTTATTATTGAAGCTTGTTTATTATCTGAGGAGGAGAAGGTTGCAGCTTGTCAAGCTAGTGTGAGAGCTGGAGCTGATTTTGTTAAAACTTCTACAGGTTTTTCAACAGGAGGTGCGACTATCAATGATGTTAAGCTAATGCGTCAAGTTGTCGGTGAAGCAGTAGGTGTAAAAGCAGCTGGTGGTGCGCGTACGAGAGAAGATGCTTTGAACTTCATCAAAGCTGGTGCAAACCGTATAGGAACTTCTGCTGGGATTGCTATTATGGAAGGACAAGTTTCAGATGGTGGATACTAACCAATTAGTAAATTTAGCCATTCAAGCTAGCCAGCATGCCTATGTTCCTTATTCTAAGTTTCCTATTGGAGCGGCCCTAAAAACTAAAGATGGACAGGTGTTTCAAGGTTGTAACATTGAAAATGCTAGCTTTGGTTTAACGAACTGTGGTGAACGAACAGCTATTTTCAAGGCTGTTTCAGAAGGATATAGAGATTTAAAAGAGATTGCAATTTATGGTGAAACAAAAGAGCCAATTTCACCATGTGGTGCTTGTCGACAAGTTATGGTTGAATTTTTTCAACCGGAAGCAAAAGTAACGCTTATTGCTAAAAATGGGCAGACGGTCGTGACGACGGTCGGGGATTTACTTCCATATTCGTTTACAGACTTGGATTAGTTTGTGGATGATGTTATTACTTATAACCATTTGGTTTTAACACACGCAACAAACGTTGCAAAAGTTTTTTAGGAGGGTTCAATTTAATGAACAAGAAACTTATTGGTATTGGTCTAGCTTCAGTTGCAGTTTTAGGTTTAGCTGCATGTTCTAATCGTAGCTCTAGTTCAAATAGTGATGCCAAGACTGATCTCAAGGTCGCTATGGTAACTGATACAGGTGGTGTTGATGACAAGTCATTTAACCAATCAGCTTGGGAAGGGCTTCAAGCATGGGGGAAAGAAAATGGTCTTTCAAAAGGTAATGGCTATGATTATTTCCAATCAGCTAGTGAATCAGACTATGCTACCAATTTAGATTCTGCGACTGCTAGTGGCTATAACCTTATTTTTGGTATCGGTTTTGCACTTCATGACTCTATTCAAAAAGCTGCTGAAACAAACCCAGATACTAATTATGTGATCATTGATGATACAATCGCTGACATGGACAATGTTGCAAGTGTAACATTCGCTGATAACGAGGCTGCTTATCTTGCTGGTATCGCTGCTGCAAAAACAACAAAAACTAAGAATGTTGGCTTCATCGGTGGTATGGAAGGTGAAGTTATCAAACGTTTTGAAAAAGGTTTCGAAGCTGGTGTTAAATCTGTTGATTCATCCATTAAAGTAACTGTAAACTATGCAGGTTCATTTGGAGATGCAGCCAAAGGTAAAACAATTGCTGCAGCACAATATGCAGGTGGAGCAGATGTTATCTACCAAGCAGCAGGTGGGACAGGAGCTGGTGTTTTCAATGAAGCTAAGGCAGAAAATGAAACACGTAATGAATCTGACAAAGTTTGGGTAATCGGTGTTGACCGCGATCAAAAAGACGAAGGTAACTATACTTCAAAAGATGGAAAAGAATCTAACTTTGTTCTTGCATCAACGATTAAAGAAGTTGGTAAGTCACTTCAATTGATTGCAACCAATACAGCAGATGGTAAATTCCCAGGTGGTGAGACAACAACTTATGGTTTAAAAGATTCAGGAGTTGATATTGCCATGACTAATCTTTCTGATGATGCTAAAAAAGCAATCGAAGAAGCAAAAGAAAAAATTATCTCTGGTGATATTACAGTTCCAGAAAAATAATTAAAATTAGCGACCTAGTCGGTCGCTTTTTTAGGACTGAGATATGTATAATATCTCAGTAAAGCTTACCTAATTTAGGTAGGTTTTACTGATATATTAAAAAGATTTTCTGAAAGGAAGACCCATTATGACACAAAATGTCATTGAAATGAGAGAGATTACCAAAAAATTTGGTGATTTTGTGGCGAATGACCACATCAATCTTAACCTCAGAAAAGGTGAAATTCATGCCTTACTTGGTGAGAATGGTGCAGGAAAGTCAACTTTGATGAATATGCTAGCAGGCCTCCTACAGCCTACTAGTGGTGAGATTGCTATTGACGGGCAAGTTGTGACAATTGATTCACCTTCAAAATCATCTCAGCTAGGTATTGGGATGGTTCACCAACATTTTATGTTGGTAGAAGCTTTTACAGTAGCGGAGAACATCATTTTAGGTAATGAGACAGTAAAAAATGGCTTGTTAGATTTAAAGAAAGCCAGTCAAGAAATTAGCGATTTGTCTGAAAAATATGGTTTAGCAGTAGATCCTTCAGCAAAGGTTGCAGATATTTCAGTTGGTGCCCAACAACGTGTTGAGATTTTAAAAACACTTTACCGTGGGGCAGATATTTTAATATTTGATGAACCAACAGCTGTCCTAACCCCTTCAGAAATTCAAGAATTGATGGGGATCTTAAAGAATTTGATTAAAGAAGGTAAATCAATTATATTGATTACCCATAAATTAGATGAAATTCGAGCAGTAGCTGATCGTGTGACAGTAATCCGTAGAGGTAAATCGATTGAAACGGTTAGCGTAGCTGGAGCAACGTCTGAAGATCTGGCAGAAATGATGGTTGGGCGTTCAGTGTCCTTTAAAACAGAGAAAAAACCATCAAATCCACAGGATGTTATTTTATCTATTAAAGATTTAGTCGTTAATGAAAACCGAGGGATACCTGCTGTTAAGGATCTGTCATTGGAAGTTCGTGCAGGCGAGATTGTTGGTATCGCAGGTATTGATGGAAATGGTCAAAGTGAGCTGATTCAAGCGATTACAGGATTACGAAAAGTAAAAAGCGGGTCAATTGTTATCAAAGGACAAGAAGTTACAAAGTATTCTTCTCGTCAAATTACAGAATTGAATGTAGGTCATGTTCCAGAAGATCGCCATCGTGACGGCTTGGTTTTACCAATGACATTAGCAGAAAATATTGCCTTACAAACCTATTATAAAGAGCCTCTTAGCCAAAAAGGAATTTTGAACTATCCAAAGATTAATGAGTATGCTAGAAAATTAATGGAAGAGTTTGATGTTCGTGGTGCTAATGAGCTAGTTCCTGCTAAAGGTTTTTCCGGAGGAAATCAGCAAAAAGCGATTATTGCACGTGAAATTGATAGAGATCCAGACCTATTAATCGTTAGCCAGCCAACTCGAGGTTTAGACGTTGGTGCGATTGAATATATCCATAAACGCTTAATAGAAGAGAGAGATCGAGGCAAGGCAGTCCTAGTTGTTAGTTTTGAACTTGATGAAATTTTAAATTTATCTGATCGTATTGCAGTTATTCATGATGGTAAGATTCAAGGTGTGGTTTTACCTGATCAGACTAACAAACAAGAACTAGGTATCTTGATGGCTGGTGGCGTTTTAGAAAAGGAGGCTACTAATGTCTAAACGAACTCAGCAAATTGCTGTTCCATTGATTTCTGTCCTATTAGGGATTATCTTAGGTGCGGTCGTGATGTTAATCTTTGGTTATGATCCGATATGGGGATATGAAGGATTGTTTCAAACCGCTTTTGGAAATGTAAAAAATATTGGTGAAATTTTTCGTGCTATGGCGCCTTTAATCCTAATCGCCTTAGGTTTTACAGTAGCCAGTCGAGCAGGTTTCTTCAATATTGGTTTATCTGGTCAGGCATATGCAGGTTGGATTGCTGCAGGATGGTTTGCTTTGGCTAACCCCGATTTGCCACGTCCATTTATGATATTGTGTACAGTTTTAATTGCTGCTATAGCTGGTGGGGTTGCAGGAGCCATTCCTGGAATTTTACGAGCTTATTTAGGGACAAGTGAAGTTATTGTTACCATTATGATGAACTATATTATTCTTTATTTAGGTAATGCAGTCATTCAGAATGGATTTTCAAAAGAAATTATGCGCTCAGTAGATTCTAGTATTCAGGTTTCTGATAATGCAACTTACCAGGCAGAATGGCTTAGTGCTATAACCAATCATTCTAGAATGAACATTGGGATATTCTTTGCTTTGATTGCAGTTGTTTTTATCTGGTATTTGCTTAATAAAACAACACTTGGTTTTGAAATTAGATCAGTTGGTTTGAATCCTCATGCAAGTGAATATGCAGGGATGTCATCTAAGCGTACGATTATTTTATCTATGATTATTTCAGGTGCCCTAGCTGGTCTTGGAGGTGTTGTTGAAGGGTTAGGAACATTTGAAAATGTCTTTGTTCAAACCAGTTCTTTAACAATTGGTTTTGATGGTATGGCAGTTAGTCTGTTAGCAGCTAATTCACCTATAGGAATTATTTTTTCAGCCTTCTTATTTGGTACCCTTAGCGTAGGTGCTCCAGGTATGAATATCGCTGGCATTCCACCTGAGCTTGTTAAAGTTGTGACAGCTTCCATCATTTTCTTTGTAGGTGCACATTATTTAATCGAACGTTACATAAAACCAAAGTCCAAAAAAGAAATGAAAGGTGGTAAATAAGAATGAATATTGTGACGATATTATCTCTTCTAGTATCATCTATGTTGATTTATGCGACACCTTTAATTTTTACAAGTATCGGTGGTACTTTCTCAGAACGTTCTGGTATGGTAAATGTGGGGCTAGAAGGTATTATGGTTATGGGAGCATTCTCAGGTGTTGTCTTTAACCTAGAATTTGCTGATCAATTAGGCTCACTAACTCCTTGGCTTGCAGTATTAGTTGGTGGTGGTGTTGGTCTTCTATTTTCTTTGATACACGCTGTTGCTACCATTAATTTTCGTGCTGATCACATTGTTAGTGGTACTGTATTGAACTTGATGGCTCCAGCACTATCTGTTTTTCTTGTGAAGGTTATCTATGGTAAGGGACAAACAGATAATATACAAGAGGCTTTCAAAAAATTTGATTTCCCTATTTTATCAAATATACCAGTAATTGGAGATATATTTTTTAAAAATACTAGCTTGATGGCTTATATTGCCATTGCATTTGCCTTTTTAGCGGCTTATCTATTAAATAATACCAGATTTGGTTTGCGTCTTCGTTCGGTGGGAGAGCATCCTCAAGCAGCGGATACTTTAGGGATTAATGTTTATAAAATGAAGTATTTTGGGATTATGATTTCAGGATTCTTAGGAGGAGTCGGCGGTGCAGTTTACGCTCAATCTATTTCCGTTAACTTTGCTGTTACGACAATCTTAGGGCCAGGATTCATCGCTTTAGCAGCCATGATTTTTGGGAAATGGAATCCTATCGGAGCAATGCTATCTAGTTTATTCTTTGGGCTTTCTCAAAGTTTGGCTGTTATCGGAAGTCAATTGCCATTGTTATCAAATATTCCAACATACTATTTGCAAATTGCGCCTTATTTATTAACGATTATTGTACTTGCTGCCTTCTTCGGTCAAGCTGTAGGTCCGAAAGCAAATGGTGTAAATTATATTAAATCAAAATAATTTTTTACTCACTGTTACTTTTTGGCAGTGAGTTTTTTTATCATCAAAATGAAAAATACTGAAAATGCTGAGCTTAAATCTTGTAAGCGTTTTATCTATGTGGTATAATATTAGAGTAATAAATAATGAAAGTTGGAATTAGTATGTCTAAAATTGTTGTAGTTGGTGCGAACCATGCAGGTACATCTGCTATTAATACAATCTTAAATAATTATGGAGCAGAAAATGAAGTAGTCGTTTTTGACCAAAATTCAAATATCTCATTTTTAGGTTGTGGGATGGCACTTTGGATTGGAAAACAAATTTCAGGACCAGAAGGTTTATTCTATTCCAATAAGGAGACATTAGAGGCTGCAGGTGCTAAAGTTTATATGGAGTCACCAGTTGAATCTATTGACTATGATAAGAAAGAAGTTACTGCAATTGTAAATGGTGAAAAACATGTTGAATCTTATGATAAGTTAATTTTAGCTACAGGATCAGCACCTATTATTCCACCGATCAAAGGTGCTGAATTGCAAGAGGGAACACGCGAATTTAAAGCAAAACTTGAAAATTTACAATTTGTGAAACTCTATCAAAACTCAGCAGAAGTTATTGAAAAATTGAATAACCCAGATATCAAACGTGTTGCAGTAGTTGGTGCAGGTTATATCGGTGTGGAATTAGCAGAAGCCTTTCAACGTTTAGACAAAGAAGTTACTTTGGTTGATATTGCGGAAACATCTCTGGGTGGCTACTATGATCCTGAATTTACAGATTTAATGAATAAAAATCTTGAGGAACATGGTATTAAGTTAGCCTTTGGTCAAACGGTACAAGCTGTTGAAGGTGATGGAAAAGTGGAGCGCCTTGTGACAGATAAGGAAACTTTTGATGTGGATATGGTTATTTTAGCTGTAGGCTTCCGCCCTAATACTGATCTTGGTGCAGGTAAGATTGATCTATTCCGTAATGGTGCTTTCTTGGTTAATAAAAAAGGTCAGACAAATCTTCCTGATGTTTATGCAATTGGTGACTGTGCGACTGTTTATGACAATGCCCTTCAAGATACTAACTACATTGCACTAGCTTCTAATGCTGTTCGTACCGCTATTGTTGCAGCTCACAATGCTTGTGGTGTAGAAGTAGAGACAGCTGGTGTTCAAGGTTCAAACGGTATTTCTATTTATGATCTTAAGATGGTTTCAACAGGTTTGACGCTAGAAAAAGCTAAACGCTTTGGTTATAATGCTGTTGCAACAGATTTTTCTGACCTTCAAAAACCAGAATTCATGGAACATGACAATCATGAAGTTAAGATCCGTATTGTTTACGATAAGGATACACGTGTTGTCTTAGGAGCACAGATGGCTTCAAAAGAAGATGTGTCAATGGGAATGCATATGTTCTCTTTGGCTATTCAAGAACAAGTCACAATTGAGCGTTTAGCTCTTCTTGATATTCTTTTCTTGCCACACTTTAATAAACCATATAATTACATTACGATGGCTGCACTTTCAGCTAAGGAATAGGTCAACCTAGGACTATAATATCGTCATTACAAAAAAAGAGAAAATGTTTATCATTTTCTCTTTTTTAGTGCTCAAAATAAATATTGTTAGTGAATTCTAAAGACTCTTTGGAGATGTTAGATCTAAAAAGAAAATAAAAAAAGCCCGACTAAGTCGAGCTTTTGGAATGAATTAGTTTTTAGCAGCAGATGCAAATTCTTCTTTAGAGAAAGCCTCATCGATGATATCTTTGAGTTGTTTAGCAGAAGCTTGCATTTGTTGCAATTCTTTTTCGTTCAATGGGATATTAACTGGACGAACGATACCATGTGCACCAATGATAGCTGGTTGTCCGATGAAGACATCCTCAACACCTTCATATTGGCCTTCTTGATATACTGAAAGTGGCAATACTGCTGATTCGTCATCAAGGATAGCTTTAGTGATACGCGCAAGTGCTACAGCGATACCATAATAAGTTGCTCCTTTTTTGTTGATGATTGAGTAAGCAGCATCACGAACAGAGATGAATAGATCCACAAGACCTTGCTCATCGATATCACGATTATCTTGCAACCATTGTTCAAGTTTTACACCAGCTACGTTAGCATGTGACCAAACGGCAAATTCTGAATCTCCATGTTCACCCATGATATAAGCGTGAACAGAACGTGCATCGATTCCGATTTTTTCAGCAAGTGCTTGACGGAAACGTGCTGAATCAAGTGAAGTACCTGAACCAATAACGCGTTCTTTAGGGAAACCTGAGAATTTCCATGTTGAATAAGTCAAGACGTCAACTGGGTTAGCGGCAACAAGGAAGATACCGTTGAAACCTGAATCGACGATTTGTGTTACAACGTCTTTGTTGATACGAAGGTTTTTCTCAACAAGGTCAAGACGAGTTTCACCTGGTTTTTGTGGAGCACCAGCTGTTAAAACAACAAGGTCAGCATCGTGACAGTCTGAGTATTCAGCTGAATAGATTTTTTTAGGTGAAGTGAAAGCAAGAGCGTGGCTTAAATCTTCTGCGTCACCTTGAGTTTTTTCTTTAAAGATATCAATGATACCAAGTTCTTGTGCAATTCCTTGGTTTACCAATGAAAATGCGTATGAAGAACCTACGGCACCATCACCGACAAGAATAACTTTTTTGTGTTGTTTAGTTGCAGTCATGTGTCTAAACATCTCCTTAAAATTTAGTTAGGGTTTTCACCCATACGACTATATTCTAGCACTTTTTATAGATTTTGTCACGGAGAAATTGCAAACAAATTGAAAAGTCTTTTCAGTTTATGCTATAGACCTGTAATAATACAGGAAATGTGGTATAATAGTAGTGACTTTGTTCTAAAGAAAGAGGCATGATAATGCAAGATAAAAATTTAGTAAATGTAAATCTGACAAATGAGATGAAAACCTCTTTTATTGATTATGCCATGAGTGTTATTGTTTCTCGTGCTTTGCCAGATGTTAGAGATGGATTAAAGCCAGTTCATCGACGTATTTTATATGGTATGAATGAGCTAGGTGTCACACCAGATAAGCCTCATAAAAAATCTGCTCGTATTACTGGTGATGTCATGGGGAAATATCACCCACATGGTGACTCTTCTATTTATGAAGCTATGGTAAGGATGGCGCAATGGTGGTCTTATCGTCATATGCTCGTGGATGGTCATGGTAACTTTGGCTCCATGGACGGTGATGGAGCTGCTGCCCAACGTTATACCGAAGCTCGTATGAGTAAGATTGCAATGGAGATGTTACGCGATATTAATAAAGATACCGTAGATTTCCAAGATAATTATGATGGTAGTGAACGTGAGCCTCTTGTCTTACCAGCTCGTTTTCCAAACTTATTAGTTAATGGTGCAACTGGTATTGCGGTTGGTATGGCAACTAATATTCCTCCTCACAACCTAGGAGAGACTATTGATGCTGTTAAACTGGTTCTGGAAAATCCAGAAGTGACAACTCGTGATTTGATGGAGGTTCTTCCTGGTCCTGACTTCCCAACAGGTGCCTTAGTTATGGGGAAATCAGGCATTCATAGAGCTTATGAGACAGGAAAAGGATCTATTACCCTTAGATCTAAAACAGAGATAGAAACGACAAAATCAGGCCGTGAACGGATTATTGTTAGTGAATTTCCTTATATGGTTAATAAGACCAAGGTTCATGAGCATATTGTTAAGTTAGCCCAAGAAAAACGGGTTGAAGGGATTACGGCTGTCCGTGATGAGTCTAGTCGTGAAGGTGTACGCTTTGTGATTGAAGTCAAGCGAGATGCCTCAGCTAATGTTATTTTGAATAATTTATTTAAGTTGACAAGCTTACAAACGAACTTTAGCTTTAATATGTTGGCGATTGAAAACGGAGTTCCTAAGATTTTGTCACTACGACAAATTCTTGATAATTATATTGCGCATCAAAAGGAAGTTATTGTTCGTCGGACTCAATTTGACAAAGATAAAGCGGAATCAAGGGCTCATATTTTAGAAGGTTTATTGATTGCGTTAGACTACATTGATGAAGTGATTCGTATTATCCGTAACTCTGAGACTGATAGCCTGGCACAATCAGAGTTAATGAGTCGATTCCAATTATCAGAGCGTCAGAGCCAAGCCATTTTAGATATGCGACTACGTCGATTGACAGGATTGGAACGAGATAAGATTCAGTCTGAATATGATGCCTTATTGGCTTTAATTGCTGATTTAAAAGATATTTTAGCAAATCCAGAACGGGTAGTGCGTATTATCAGAGAAGAGTTAGATGAAGTGAAACGAAAATTTGCTGATCATCGTCGAACGGAGTTAATGGTCGGAGAGGTTCTGACATTAGAAGATGAGGACTTGATTGAACAAGAAGATGTTTTGATTACTTTGTCTAATAAAGGTTATATTAAACGTTTAAGTCAAGATGAATTTCGTACTCAAAAACGAGGTGGTCGAGGGGTTCAAGGGACAGGTGTAAATGATGATGATTTTGTTAAAGATCTAGTCTCAACAAGTACACATGATGCCATGTTCTTCTTTACTAATCGAGGAAGAGTTTATCGTCTAAAAGGTTATGAAATTCCTGAGTATGGCAGGACAGCAAAAGGTTTGCCTATTGTGAATTTGTTAAAATTAGACGAAGGGGAAACTATTCAGACCATCATTAACTTAAAAGCAGAAGATCTTGATCAAAAATGTTTATTCTTCACGACAAGAAATGGTTTAGTCAAACGAACGAGAGCTTCTGAATTTGCTAATATTCGTCAAAATGGTTTAAAAGCTATCACTTTACGTGAGCAGGATGAATTGATTAATGTTCTTTTAACAACTGGTGATGAAGATATCATTATGGGGACACGAGCAGGTTACTCTGTACGTTTCAGAGAAGATGTTATTCGCCAAATGGGAAGAAGTGCTGCTGGTGTGAAAGGGATAAACCTAAGAGAAAACGATCATGTGATCGGTGCTGCCACAATCTGTGATCAACAAGAAGTGCTTGTTATTACCGAAAAAGGATATGGAAAGCGCACTCTAGCATCAGAATATCCAACAAAAGGTAGAGGCGGAAAAGGCATGAAGACAGCCAACATCACAGAAAAGAATGGATACCTATCTGGGCTTGCTACTGTCTCAGGTGATGAAGATATTATGTTGATGACAGACACAGGTGTTATCATTAGAACAAGCGTATCGGATATATCTCAAACAGGACGAGCTACACTTGGTGTGAAGTTGATGCGTTTAGATACCAATGCTAAAATTATAACGCTGGCATTGGTAAAATCTGATGACGATTTAGTACAGGACAAGGAGTAGTTTATTAATGGTGGAAAAAAGAAAACGCCGTAAAAGTAGCATTTTTACAAGTATATTATTAGTTATTATGGTACTAATAGGTTTAGCTTTAGTATTTAATAAACCTATTCGAAATTCATTGATTGCGATGAATTCAAATAAATATCAAGTTTCAAATGTCAGTAAAGAAACCATTGAAGAAAATAAAAGTGCCGATACTACTTTTGATTTTTCAAAGGTCGAATCAATTAGTTCAGAATCTGTTCTGGCAGCTCAGATGGAGCAACAAAGTTTACCAGTTATCGGGGGGATTGCCATTCCAGAACTAAAAATCAATCTTCCAATTTTTAAAGGACTGGATAACACTGCTCTTACCTATGGGGCAGGAACGATGAAAGAAAATCAGGTTATGGGAGGAGAGAATAACTATGCCTTAGCGAGTCACCATGTATTTGGGATGACAGGCTCTTCGGAAATGTTATTTTCACCTTTGGATTATGCCAAAGAAGGAATGAAGATTTATGTGACTGACAAGGATAAAGTATATACCTATGTCATTACAGAAATCAAAGTTGTTTCACCTGATCATGTTGAAGTAGTTGATGATACACCAGGTAAATCTGAAATTACATTGGTAACATGTACAGATGCAGAAGCAACCCAACGTACCATTGTTCATGGTACTTATGAAGGCTCTGTTGAGTTTTCAAAAGCTTCCTCAGACATTATTGAAGCTTTTGAACAAAGTTATAATCAGATGACTCTATAATAAAAAAGCCTTTAGGCTTTTTTATTATAGAGTATTGTGGAGGAATATTATGAAATTAGAAAAAGTCCATCATGTGGCATTGATTGTATCAGATTATGAACAATCAAAAAATTTTTATGTCCATCAACTAGGATTTGAAATTATTAGAGAAAACCATAGACCAGATCGACATGATTATAAATTAGATTTAAAGTGTGGAGAAATTGAACTAGAAATTTTCGGTAATAAAGTATCATCACCAGATTATGTAGCACCGCCTAGTCGTCCTAATTATCCCGAGGCTTGTGGATTGAGGCACTTAGCTTTTTATGTAGAATCCATTGAAGAAGCTGTTAAAGAATTAACATCCAAAGGCATAGAGGTCGATCCGATTCGTTATGATCAATTCACAAATAAAAAAATGACCTTCTTTTTTGATCCCGATGGCTTACCACTGGAATTGCATGAGTGAAGTTTTAAGTAACCGTTTATCAATTTGGAATGATATAATAAGATAAGAGGTTTTTGAAAAGAGCTGTTTTATAGATAGAAAGGAAAAATGATGAATTTAAAAAAAATCGTTTATGCATTATCAACAGCTATGTTGGCTTTCACTTCATTCACGCCTGTTTTGGCAGCTGAAAGCAGTCAGGTACAAACGGTCATAGATGAAGCCTATGTTCAACCTGACTATGTATTGGGATATTCTCTATCAGAAGAGCAACAGGCAGAAACCCTATCTCTTTTAGGATATGATAGCAATCAGGATACTCAGGTTAAGCTATTAACGACAGATGCTTATAGTCAAATAATGGATGTAGATGGCTCAAGTTTACAGCTTTATTCTTCTGTTAAGATTCAAAAGTTGGGTTCTACAAAAGCTTTAGAAGTGGAAATTATTACCCCAGAAAACATCACAAAGGTGACAGAAGATATGTATCGAAATGCAGCTATTACCTTAGGAATTGAACACGCAAAGATATCCGTTGCCTCCCCTATTGCGGTAACAGGAGAAAGTGCACTTGCAGGTATTTATTATTCGCTTGAAGAAAATGGTGTGACGGTTAGTTCTGAGAACAAAAATTTAGCATCAGAGGAACTCAGCCTTCTCTCGACAATCAATGAGGAAAACCAAGGAAAAGAAGGGTATGATACTGATAAATTAAATGTTGCATTAACTGATATTAAATCTGCATTAGCGGAATCTTCTAATCAACAACTCACTGAAGAACAAGTTAGAAAAATTGTCGAGGATACCTTATCTCGTTACGGGTTAACAGAAAGTATGACTAGCCAACAAATCACGCTAATTGTGAATTTTGCGGTCAACTTATCAAAAAGTGATATTATTAATACCGATGGTTTTAAAAAATCTGTATCCTCACTAAAAGATAGTATCATCTCACAAGCCAAATCAACCTTTGAGGGAATCAACCTTAATTTTAGTACAGATCAAGCATTGGAGTCTGGAAAAGGTTTTTTATCTAACATTTGGCAAGCTATCGTGAATTTCTTTACCAACTTATTTGCTTAGAAAATAATCTGAGAAATGATAAAAAGGACTTAGCAGTTAGACTGTTAAATCCTTTTTATTTGCCCTTTTTCAAAAAAAAGATTACTGATATTGACTATGATCTAGCTTTGATAGGAAAAAGTATAGATTCCCCATGACATCATGATAGTCTAATAAATGACCATTATAGAGTACTTTTGTAACTTTGTAATGGTCAGCAATTGGGGTGAGACAAGAAAATTGAGCGCGTTCAAATTCGTTATAATTGTCATATTGAACTTGAAATTCTTGCTGTCCGTTAGTATAAAAAATTTCAATCATCTTATCGGATTTCCTTCTCAAAAATATGGCGCTCAACTAAGCTATCCATTAGAAAGTAAAATTTATCTTGTAAAATTTTATGTTCATCTGATTTAAAGATATTCACTAAGCGCAGCCCTGATTTATCGGTAATATTTATTTTAGCACCAGTCAAATCTTTGTTAATGATAATTTTTAACAAGAATCCTTCCCCTGAATTAGGGACTTTTTCAAGTAAGCGAGATAATTCGTAGTTCCCAACGGTTGAGGTTGAGAACGTATTATCACGTAAGGTAAATTTTTTAATTTGAGGACTAACCTTGTAAATGAAAGGACAGTCTTTGAGTTCGATTGTTTGATGAAATGCCATAATTACTTTCCTATTATTTCTTTGATTTTTTCAGCGAATAAGGTGATCTCATCTATAGTGTTAAGATGTGAAAAACTAATTCGAATAGATTCTTGCAAGGGAGGAGTTCCCTGACCATAAAAAGCTTCTAAAACATGGCTAGGTTCAACTGTTCCTGCAGTGCAAGCAGATCCCGTTGAAACACAAAAACCAGCAAGATCTAATTGGGTGAGCAAGATACTATTATGGTATCCAGAAAATCCTATGTTGACGACATGTGGTAAGTTATTCTTACTATCATTAAGATAGTAGTCAATAGGATCCAATTGGGTGAGCAAAGCACTTCTCAGTTGTTCTACAGCTTTAAAGTGTTCGGTCATATGATTATGTGCTAATTGTAAGGCCGTCACCATCCCTACAATTCCAGCAATATTTTCAGTGCTAGCTCGACGTTTTTGCTCCTGATCGCCTCCATGTAGAAGATTATGGAACTGAAGAGGAGCAGCATATAGTAAACCGACACCTTTTGGCCCATGAAATTTATGTGCTGAGATTGAGAGAAAGTCAACCCCTAGTTGTTCAGGTAGAAGAGGAAGTTTGCCAGCAACCTGGACAGCATCGACATGAAATGCTGCTTGGTGCTGTTTGAGCAGATGTCCGATTTCTTGAATAGGATAAATGCTTCCAGTCTCATTGTTAGCAAACATGATACTAACTAAGATGGTATCTTCACGTAATGCCTCTTGTACTTGTTGAACAGAAATCGTTTTATTTATAGGGTTGAGGTAGGTAACCTCAAAACCACATTCTTTCTCGAGAAATGACAAGGTATGTAAGACGGAGTGATGCTCGATGCTCGTTGAAATGATATGCTTTCCTTTTGCTTGATTGGCTAAAGCATATCCTTTTAATGCTGTATTATTACTCTCTGTACCACCAGAGGTAAAAATGATACGATCAGCTTTGGTCCCTAATAGTTGAGCAACGTTTTCTCTTTGTTCCCTTAACACTTGATTTGCTTTTCGTCCAAGGGTATGAATGCTAGAAGGATTACCATAAGTTGAAGTCATAACTTCGGTCATTTTTTCGATGACTTCTGGAAGAAGAGCGGTGGTAGCAGCGTTATCTAGATATATCATTTAGATTAGAATCCTTTCTAAAAACTTCAAATAGAAGTGATAGTATATCTGTTATGGAGGGGCTGTTGAACTTTACAGTACTACTGGGATGGTAATAGTGTTAGGATACCTATTGATGACAATAGGGGAGTTCGATAGATATAAAATAGGAAGCTGGGACAGATACCCAGCTTCAAATTGTTTTGTGAAAAATGTTTATTTGTTTTCTGATTGATGGTATGCAAATAAGGGGCTGATAGGTTTATTGGTGTGAATACGAACTAGTGCTTCTCCGATGAGGTTAGCAGCTGTAAGATAGGTTAGGTTTTGAGGAGTTTTTTCTTTGGTCGCAACAGAGTCGGTTACAACAATTTCTTTGATTGGTGCGGTTGATAAAATATCAGCTGCTCCTCCAGCAAATAATCCATGACTAGCAACAGCATAGATTTCAGTTGCCCCTTCTCGTTCAACAATTTTTGCTGCTTCGGCAAAGGTTTTACCTGTGTTGATAATGTCATCAATAAGAATAGCCTTTTTTCCTTCAACCTCGCCTATGATATAACCTTCTTCACGGTTAGAATCATCTTGAGCATAGTCAATAATAGCAATAGGGGCATTAAGATGTTCAGCTAAGCTACGAGCTCGTTTAATACCAGAATTTTTAGGGCTAACGACTACAACGTCTTCACCAGTTAAACCAAGACTAGTGTAATGTTTGGCAAAAAGCGGCATAGTAAAGAGGTTATCAACAGGAATATTAAAGAATCCTTGTACCTGTACAGCGTGGAGGTCAAGTGTCAATACACGATCAACACCAGCTTTGACTAACATGTTGGCAACTAATTTAGCTGTTAGTGGTTCACGTGGTGCAGCGATACGATCCTGTCTAGAGTAGCCAAAGTAAGGAATAACAACATTGACAGAATTAGCGGATGCACGCTTGCAAGCATCAACCATAATCAACAGTTCCATTAAATGATTATTTACTGGAAAGCTAGTGGACTGAATAATATAAATATCAAAACCACGGACACTTTCTTCGATATTAATCATAATTTCTCCATCTGAAAATTGTTTTGATGACAATTTACTTAACGGAATCCCAGAGGCTTGAGAAATTTTTTCTGCTAATTCGATATTTGAAGTAAGCGAGAAGAGTTTCATGTTTTGTACCATTGTGACAATATGGCTCCTTTTTCCTTTATTCTCTACTATTTTATCAAAAAAATTTAAAAATTTCAGTGTAAAAATAAGAAAGTTGACAATATTATCTGTTCAAAGTGGCAGAGAAACGGGCAACCTTACTTTTAGCATATTTGAATTTAATCTGGTGTTCTTGTAAAAAGTTTTCAAAATCTTCCTTACCTTTATCAGCATCGCTCACTTCTAGCTCTAATTCAAAATCAACTTGATCAGCGTAGTGATTTTTATCCAGAGCCATTAATCCAATTGGTGTTTGCTCTTCATAGCGTTTAGTCGTCAAATGTCCAAGAAGACCAAGGTCACTAAGTGTTATAGGATAGGTTTGGATGAGCTTAGTGATGTCGTTTATAGGGAAGGTTTCGGAAGTAATAATGTGATGGGCTTCCTCCAAGGATAAAGGGAGATTATGTTCGATATTTCCAACTTTTTGTGGAATTTTTAGTGTTAATTCTGCCTCGGTTTTGAAAGTCCTAATACGAAGAGATAATTTATTTTTCTTCATGTCAAAGTTAGGAGTATCAAAATAATAATTGGTTTGAGTAACTGGTTCAGTCGTAAACAATTTGAGAAGGTTCTGATATTCTATTGGATGGAGCAAGGTTTTGTATTCAATTTCAAGCTGCTTCATTATTCTTTTCTCCCTTTAAAAGTATGCTATAATAGATTTAGAATAATTCTATAAAATTTTAAGAGTTTTTACAAGATGGGAGTATTTGCTTAGTGGCAATAAATTGGGAAGAATTCCTAGATCCATATATTCAGGCTGTAGGAGAATTAAAAATTAAACTTCGAGGTATGCGCAAGCAATTTCGTAAACAAAAGCGGCACTCACCAATTGAATTTGTCACTGGTCGTGTCAAACCAGTTGAAAGTATCCTAGAAAAAATGGTTCTAAGAGGAATTAAAGAAGATCACCTTGCTCAAGATATGCAAGATATTGCTGGTCTTCGTGTCATGGTTCAATTTGTTGATGATGTGGATGAAGTTTTGGAACTTATTAGACGCAGAAGAGATATGAAGGTTGTTCAAGAGCGTGATTATATTAATAATATGAAATCAAGTGGTTATCGTTCTTATCATGTTATTGTTGAATATCCAGTTGAAACAATCAATGGTTATAAAACTGTTTTGGCAGAAATTCAAATTCGCACTTTGGCAATGAATTTTTGGGCTACTATTGAACATTCGCTCAACTATAAGTATAAGGGAGAGTTTCCCGCGGATATTCGCGAACGATTAGAGATTACCTCAAAAATAGCTTATCAACTTGATATGGAAATGCGAAAAATACGTGAAGACATTCAAGAAGCGCAGCTTTTATTTGATCCAGAAAATAGAAAATTAAGTGATGGTGTGGGAAATAGTGATGACACAGATGAGTATTACAGGTAAGAAAAAAGTAGCCATTATTGCTAATGGAAAATTTCAAAGTAAAAGGGTAGCCTCAAAACTCTTTTCGGTCTTAAGAGATGATCCCGCTTTTTATTTGACAAAAAAAAATCCTGATATTGTGATTTCAATAGGTGGCGATGGGATGCTTTTATCAGCTTTTCATATGTATGAATCGATTTTAGATAAAGTACGTTTTGTGGGGGTTCATACAGGACATCTAGGCTTTTATACAGATTATCGTGATTTTGAAGTAGATGAGCTGATTGAAACATTACGGGCTGACAAAGGAGAGAGTGTTTCCTATCCCGTTTTAAACATCCGTACCACTTTGGCTGATGGACGAGTCCTTACGGCAAGAGCACTTAATGAGGCAACGATTAAGAGTATTGAAAAAACAATGGTGGCTGATGTTATCATCAATCATGTTCAATTTGAGTGTTTTAGAGGAGATGGTTTATCCGTATCAACTCCAACAGGTAGTACTGCCTATAATAAATCTTTAGGCGGAGCTATTTTACATCCGACGATAGAAGCTTTGCAATTGACAGAGATTTCTAGTCTAAACAATCGCGTCTATCGCACGATTGGGTCATCTCTTATTGTTCCTAAAAAAGATAAGATTGAAATTATTCCAAAACGTTTAGGAAGTTATACGATGTCCGTGGATAATAAGACTTTCACACATAAAAATGTCGCTAAGGTTTCTTATCAAATTGATCCTAAAAAAATAAAATTTGTTGCAACTCCTAGACATACTAGTTTTTGGAATCGAGTTCGTGAGGCTTTCATCGGAGAAATTGGACATGAGATTTGAGTTTATTGCAGATAGACCTTCTAAAGTCAAGGTATTTTTAAAAAGTCACGAAATTTCAAAAGGTCTCCTATCTAAAATCAAATTTAAAGGAGGAGGCATTTGGGTTAATGGTGTTGAACGTAATGCAATCCATATGCTAGAAACTGGGGACAAGGTTGAAGTTGAAATTCCTAATGAGACACCGCATGAGACATTAACACCTGTCTTGTTTGATTTAGATATTGTTTATGAGGATGATCATTTTTTGGTTTTAAACAAGCCTTATGGTTATGCGAGTATTCCTAGTATGAATCATACCAGTACGATTGCAAATTTCATCAAGGGGTATTATGTGAAAAATCAATATCCAAATCAGCGTGTTCATATTGTCACACGTTTGGATAGAGATACAAGTGGTGTGATGTTATTTGCAAAACATGGTTATGCCCATGCGAGATTGGACAAGCAACTTCAACGAAAAACGATTGAAAAGCGTTACTATGCTCTAGTGCATGGTAAGGGGAAATTAGAGCAAAAAGGGGAGATTATAGCACCCATTGCGCGTGATGAAGATAGTATTATTACACGTCGTGTCCATCAATCAGGAAAATATGCTCACACTAGTTATGAGATAGTAGAGCAATTTGGCGATATCTATTTGGTGGATATTCGTTTACACACGGGGAGAACCCATCAAATCAGAGTGCATTTTGCGCATATAGGTTTTCCTTTGTTAGGTGATGACTTATATGGGGGATCTCTTGATTATGGTATTGAGAGACAAGCACTTCATTGCCATCGCTTAGTTTTTACAAATCCTTATTTAGGTGAAGAGTTGGTGATAGAAAGTCCTCTCCCTGATGATTTTGAACGTGTAAGACAAACTCTTAAGCCTAACATATAATAGTCTAGCCTATTGAGGCTGGGCTATTTCATTTTTTGTAAAATTTAAAACGGTTCAGAAGCTTTTTTGTGACAGACATGATATAATTTAATGCGAGTTTACAGAACTTTAGAACTTGACATTTTTTGCTGAAAGCGTTATCATGTAAATGCATATTATTTAGAGAGAGGGTTCATAATGCGGTCTTTATTTGACATCTTAAAAGAAAAAGTTTCAGGAAAAAATATAAAACTTGTTTTTCCCGAAGGGACTGACCCACGTGTTTTAACAGCAGCTGGACGATTAAAAATTGAGCGCTTAGCTGATCCCATTATTTTAGGGCGAACAGAGCAAGTCAAGCAACAATTAGCAGCAGTAGGATTTAATGGTGATGTGTTTACGATTATTGATCCAGCCACCTATGAGCAGATAGATGACATGCTAAAGGTTTTCCTTGAAATTCGTAAAGGAAAAACAACAGAATTAGAAGCGAAGAAAACATTACGAGATGTTAATTATTTTGGAGTCATGCTTGTTCAGATGGGTCTAGCTGATGGTATGGTTTCTGGTGCTATTCATTCAACAGCTGATACAGTTCGTCCAGCTTTACAAATTATTAAAACTAAGCCAGGGGTTTCTCGGACATCAGGTATTTTTATCATGAACCGTGAGAGCACGAGTGAAAAATTATTATTTGGAGATTGTGCGATTAATATCAACCCTAGTGCTCAGGAGTTGGCAGAAATTGCGGTCAACACTGCTGAAACGGCAAAAATATTTGATATTGATCCTAATGTTGCTATGCTAAGTTTCTCTTCCAAAGGCTCAGGGAAATCTCCAGATGTTGATAAAGTAGTTGAAGCTACTCGTCTAGCTAAAGAGTTGAACCCTAATCTTCGAATTGATGGCGAATTGCAATTTGATGCTGCTTATGTTCCTGCTGCTGCAAAAATTAAGGCACCAGGAAGCAAGGTTGCAGGTTATGCTAATGTTTTTATTTTCCCAGATTTGCAGTCAGGAAACATTGGTTATAAAATCGCTGAGCGTCTAGGAATGTTTGAAGCAATTGGACCAATTCTTCAAGGACTCAATAAACCTGTTAACGATTTATCACGTGGTTCAAATGACGAGGATATTTACAAGCTAGCTATTATTACGGCAGCTCAAGCTTTAGATTCAAAAACAAATGATTAAGTAAAAAGAATAAAAAGATGCAGTTCAGAATGAACAGCATCTTTTTATTTAGTTTATCTGGGAAGTTGTCAGAATTCATCATCTTCTAAGATACTAATTGAGGCACTTGAGGTGGCATCTGAATTACCAACAACACTTTGAAATGTTTCCGTCAGATACCAATCCAAATAGGGCATAAAGTCTAAATTTAGACGACTAATGGAGGTGTCAGTGACATGATAGGTTTCAATAATATATTGTTTGTCGTCAAAACCAGGGCTATGAAAAAAATGAAGTTCTTCTTTGGATAAAGAAGCTAGTAACTTAGGTGAAAGTCTGTCCTCTTTTGCAAAAAAAGAAGAGTAGCTATCAGCTTTAGTATCAGATTGTTTTATTACTTTTCCATCTTTAGAGAAGGTGGTAATATCAAAAGGAAGCTCTATTTTTTTATTTAAGCTGAGGAAAAATTGCATAAGTCCTTGTGACAAAATGTGATAATCCCCTCCAGATGGAAAGCCGTCTTTCTCGATTTCCCACTTTTTAAAATGAAGAACAAATTGATAAGGGAATACGTTGTCCTCTCCCAAGCAGATGACCATTGTTTTATCAATTGGAAATTCTGCGATTAAAGGAGTTTTAGAATGCGTTAGAATGAGATATCCGTCAAAATCTTGATTATGGCATTGTTGATCAGTAGTAAAATCAAAGAGAAAGGAAAAGTTTTTTTCAATAAATGCTTGAAGAGCGTGTAATTGGTTTTCAACTATAAAAATTTTCATACTGAAATGATAGCTTTTTTAGAAAGAAAAATCAAAAAAGCTGTCTAGCAGTCTCTATGAAAAAAATGATTTTATTTGAGTAGTTTTAACTCTAAATACTTAGTTTTGTCCAAGAAATTACCCTTGATGATAGTAGGTTAAGATTTGAAGAAAATCAGTCCAATGATTAAAAAATAAAATTGATATAATTTTCACAAAAACTTGACAATATTTTTGAAAGTATTATAATAAAAATGTAAACGATTACAAAACAAAAAAACACATGTGCTTTTCAAATCGTATTGGAGGAATCATTATGAAAGCAGTTGTTGTTAATCAAGAAGCAAATGGTGTAGAAGTAGTAGATCATGCCTTACCACAGGTTGGAGAAGGACAAGCCTTAGTAAAAGTAGAATATTGTGGAGTCTGCCATACTGACTTGCATGTAGCTAATGGTGATTTTGGAAAAGTTCCAGGTAGAATTTTAGGCCATGAAGGTATCGGTGTTGTAACAGAAATTGCTAATGATGTCACTTCTTTGAAAGTGGGAGATCGGGTCTCAATCGCTTGGTTCTTTGAAGGATGTGGCTACTGTGAGTACTGTACTACTGGTCGTGAAACCCTCTGTCGAAGCGTTAAAAATGCTGGATATAGTGTTGATGGAGGAATGTCTGAGTATGTAGTGGTAACAGCGGATTATGCTGTAAAAGTTCCAGAAGGCTTGGATCCAGCTCAAGCTAGTTCCATCACTTGTGCAGGTGTAACTACCTATAAAGCCATCAAAGAAGGTGGTGCGGCTCCAGGGCAATGGATTGCTGTGTTTGGAGTCGGAGGCCTAGGAAATCTTGCTGTTCAATATGCTAAGAAAGTATTTAATGCTCATGTTGTGGCCATTGATGTTAATGATGATAAGCTGGAACTAGCTAAAGAAGTTGGTGCAGATATCATTATTAATGCTAATAAGGTTGAAGATGTTACGGCCTTAATACAGGAAAAAACTGGAGGATGCCATTCAGCTTGTGTGACAGCTGTTTCAAAAGTTGCTTTTAATCAGGCAGTTGATAGTGTTCGAGCAGGTGGAAAAGTAGTAGCAGTCGGCTTACCGTCTGAATACATGGAGCTTAGCATTGTTAAAACAGTCCTTGATGGTATTCAGGTTATTGGATCACTTGTTGGTACCAGAAAAGATTTGGAAGAGGCTTTCCAATTTGGTGCAGAGGGTCTGGTTGTGCCAGTTGTGCAAAAACGTTCAGTTGATGATGCGCCAGCTGTATTTTCTGAAATGGCAGCTGGAACTATTCAAGGGCGTATGGTTTTAGATTTTACAGGGGAAACAGTCTGAAAGAGATTTTTTGAAAATAGTAAATGAATTGACTATTACTTTGGAGGTTAGATAGAAATCTAGCCTCTTTTTAAAATAATGTTCGTTATTTACGAACATTATTTTAAAAAGGAGATAAAAATTTTGATTTTTTAGAAAATTTTAGATAATATAGGTTAACGGAAGGGCAGTGGTGAGACTGCCTAGCGATGCGGTTACGCATAGGAAGGTCATTTTTTACTCAAGGAGACAAACTATGCTTAATGAATTTCGAGTTTTTGACTATGAAGATGTCCAACTTATTCCAAATAAGTGTATTATTAACAGCCGTTCAGAGGCAGATACAAGTGTGACATTAGGGAATCATAGTTTTAGATTACCCGTAGTTCCAGCAAATATGCAAACTATTTTAGATGAAGATGTAGCTGAGTTACTTGCGAAAGATGGTTATTTTTACATTATGCACCGTTTTGATGAAGAAGGTCGTATTCCTTTCATTAAACGTATGCACGATCAAAACTTGATAGCTTCCATCTCTGTAGGTGTCAAGGAGTATGAATACGAATTTGTATCAAGTTTAAAAGCAGATGCTCCGGAATACATTACAATAGATATTGCTCATGGTCATGCTGACAGTGTCATTAAAATGATCAAACATATCAAAAAGGAATTACCAGATACTTTTGTGATTGCAGGGAATGTAGGGACTCCAGAAGCTGTCCGTGAACTTGAAAAAGCAGGTGCAGATGCGACCAAAGTAGGGATAGGGCCTGGAAAGGTTTGTATCACTAAAGTTAAGACTGGTTTTGGAACAGGTGGTTGGCAGTTAGCTGCTCTACGCTGGTGCGCAAAAGCTGCAACAAAACCAATCATTGCTGACGGAGGTATTCGTACGCATGGAGATATTGCTAAATCTATTCGATTTGGTGCTAATATGGTCATGATTGGGTCTCTATTTGCTGGGCATATTGAAAGCCCAGGTAAAACTGTAGAAGTTGACGGGGAATATTTTAAAGAATATTATGGTTCAGCTTCTGAGTATCAAAAAGGGGAACATAAGAATGTTGAAGGGAAAAAAATCTTACTCCCAACAAAAGGACATTTAGTAGATACCCTAATTGAAATGGAACAAGATTTACAAAGTTCCATTTCTTATGCGGGCGGACAAGATTTATCTAGTCTTAAGCATGTTGATTATGTTGTTGTGAAAAACTCCATTTGGAATGGTGATTCCATCTAATAGGAATTGCTCCAAAAAGACACTAGGAAAGTTTAAGTTTCCTAAGTGTCTTTTTTGTATGATGAAGTTTTTTAGTAGAAGGTTTTATGATAAGTTTTAGCTCAAATAGAATTTTTTGAAACTTTACTTTTTGCTTTACTTATGTCATAATTTTACTAAATCAAATTGCTTATCAGAAAGAGGTATCCTATGAAGTTGTTAGAAGAGCGTATTTTAAAAGACGGTCAAGTATTGGGAGAAAATATCCTTAAAGTTGACTCTTTTTTAACTCACCAAGTAGATTATCAGTTGATGAAAGAAATTGGAAAAGTATTTGCTGATCATTTTAAAAATGCGGGGATTACAAAAGTTGTCACAATTGAAGCATCTGGTATTGCTCCAGCTATCTATGTTGCTGAAAGTTTAGGATTACCGATGGTTTTTGCTAAAAAAGCAAAGAATATCACGATGACAGAAGGTATTTTAACAGCAGAAGTTTATTCATTTACCAAACAAGTTACTAGTCAAGTTTCTATTGCCAGTAAGTTTATTTCTCAAGATGATAAAGTATTAATTATCGATGATTTTTTAGCAAATGGACAAGCTGCAAAAGGATTGATTGAGATTATTACGCAGGCAGGTGCCGAGGTTGCAGCAGTTGGGATTGTAGTTGAAAAATCATTCCAAGATGGTAGAGAGCTTCTGGAAAAAGAAGGTGTTAATGTCGTTTCGCTCGCTCGCTTGGCTGCTTTTGAAAATGGTCAAGTTGTGTTTACTCAAGCTGATATTTAAAAAAGTATTTGGACGATAAAACCTCACCCTAACAGCTAGGTAGAAAGAATCTAGCTGTTAGGGTGAGGTTAATTTTTTAACACTTTTTATTTAAATTGTTCCGCAACTTTAACGAATTTGGCAAACTTGCCTAAACCTTGTCCTAAGAATGCGACAGTTGGACCATCTTTTAAGTCACCTTGTGGATTGAACGCTTCTTTTACATTGCCAAGTAAGAACTCATGCCCAGGCATAACTAAGGCTTCTAAACCAGGAGCATCGAGAATTTGGCGTAAGTGTAATTGTGCTCGAGCAGCTCCTTGATCGAAATAAGAGGCCCCTAGTACCATAACAGGTTTATTCTTGAAAGGATGTTGCTCAAATGAAAGCCACTCTAGGGCATTTTTTAAGCAAGATGGGAGGGTACAATTATGTTCAGGAGTTGTGATGATGACACCATCAGCCGTTGCAATTTTTTCACGTAGGTTATTAACAGCAGGATCATCAATAAAGCTAGCATCACTTTGATTAAAAAGTGGAACATCTTTAATTTCTAATACTTCTAACTCAAAAAGGTAGTCGAAGTGTTTTTTTATATATTGAAGTAGGATACGATTATATGAGAAGTCAGAATTTGACCCTACAATACCAACGATTTTCATGTTTTTACTTCCTCTTAATTTTTCTATTGATCTAGCTTACCAGTTATAAGTTTCAGTTTCACCGAGATGATATAGTTTTGCTGAAGGTAGTTGTTTGATAACCTCGATGTAATCCAGGAAATTATCAAAAATAATTTCTAATTGTTCAATGCGTTTAGGATCTAAAAGATAGCCACTACTATTAAATGCTTCTTGTGCATATGGGAGTAAAAACTCAGAGCTTGGCATAACACAGGCACGTAGTTGAGGAGCATCAAGGATTTGGCGAAGTTGTGCTTGCGCACGTGATGAGCCAAGAGGTCCATAAGATGCCCCCGTGATGAGTACGGGTTTGTAGCGAAGAGGACGCTTGCCAAGCGATAGCCATTCCAGTGCACTTTGGAGAACAGCAGGTACAGCGTGATTATATTCGGGTGTTCCAATGATAAGTGCATCTGCATCTAAAATTTTATCAGCAAACACTTCGACTATCTCAGGGACATTGCCATCAGCAGGTTTATTAAATGCAGGGAGATTTTTAATTTCCAAAAGTTCAATATCGGCTTTTTCAGCGAAATAACGTTGAATAAATTCTAGTAATGTGCGATTGGTAGACTGATCGGAGTTAGTTCCAACAAGGGCGATAATTTTAGGCATATTAACCTCTTTCTTTAGTGTGGTATAAATAAGGGAGGATGGACGGCGAAGCCGTTATTTTTTTGTTTTTGGTGATACAGATAAAGGCCAAATCTTTATTAGATTTGATGTGCCTGTAAAGTTCAGAAGGCGCTTGACCAAACCAGCGAGAAGATAGAAGTTCGGCTTCCAGAGCACTTGGTGCAATGATAGTCAAACTGGTCATATCTGTTTTGATGGGATAACCTGTCATAGGATCTAAAATATGGTGATAGACTGCATTTTGGTGTGAGAAATAACGTTCATAGATGCCACTAGTTACAATAGCTTTATTTCTTATACCAAGTAACAAGACTTCTTTTTTTAATTTTGATGAGGGGTCTTGGATGCCGATTTGCCAATTACCATCTTGTCTTTTAGGATTAGGACCATAAGTGAGGATATTTCCTCCTAGATCAATCAAAGCAGCTGATACAGCTTGTTTTTTTAAAAAATCCAGGAGTAAATCAGCAATATAACCTTTTGCTAGAGCTCCTAAATCAATTTCCATTCCTTTTTGACGTAAAAAAACCTTTTTATCTTGTTTTGAAAGGATAATATCTTTGGGATCTGTTAGCTTCAATTTTTCACGAATGACAGCAGTTTCTGGAAGTTTAGCGTTTCTAAACCCAATTTTCCACTCTTTTACCAAAGGACCTATGGCAATATTTAGGCGGGAACCAGCTATCAAGCTATTTTTTTTCCCAAACTCTATCAGATGAAAAAGATCTTTGTGAACAGAGCGAGAGTGAGAACCTGCTGCATGATTCACTTGCATCAATTCAGAATCTAGATCATTAGCGCTAAATCTCTTTTCCAAGTAAGCTAATAGTTCAAAGGCTTCTTCTAAAATGGGGAGTGGATTAGAAGAAAAGATAGTGATGCTCACAAGAGTTCCCATCATCTTTTGTGATTTTTGGTGAAACATACTTTCAACCTTTCTGATGAACTATCTATATGATAGCGTTTTCTATACTTAAAATCAAGCTATATCGCTAAAGATCATAGTACAAAAAAGCTAGAATTGATATTCTAGCCTTTTTGATGTATAAGTTTGGTGGAATAAGGCTTATTTTTTCTTCATTTCACCTTGTGGGTAATAAGTTCCTTCAGGCATATCGTTGATAAAGACGTGAATAGCTTCTTTAGGAGCTTTAGCGATACGTGAAACCACCTCGGTAACTTCGCGTGCAAGTTCAATTTTTTGTTCTTCTGTGCGACCTTCAAAAAGATCAATTTTAATAAATGGCATAAACTATCTCCTTAGAAAAGTATAGCTTTATTTTAACATAAATGAAACAAAAAGCATAGAAAAATTCCTCATCTTAGCTAGTGCTTATTCTATTATTTTGTGATAAAATGGATAGGATATTAGTAGAAGGTGGCGGGAAATTGGCTCAATTATATTATAAGTACGGGACCATGAATTCTGGAAAAACTATCGAAATCTTAAAGGTTGCACACAACTATGAGGAGCAAGGGAAACCTGTTGTGATTATGACTAGTGCCTTGGATACACGAGATGGTTTTGGAATTGTCTCTAGTCGTATTGGGATGCGTCGAGAAGCTGTTGCAATAGAGGAAGATACAGACATTTTTGGTTTTGTGCAATCCATCACTCCGAAACCCTATTGTGTTTTAGTTGATGAATCTCAATTTTTAAGACGCCATCATGTTTATGATTTGGCTAGAGTTGTTGATGAGCTGGATATTCCGGTTATGGCTTTTGGTTTAAAAAATGATTTCAGAAATGAATTATTCGAAGGTTCAAAACAATTGTTGCTATTAGCTGATAAAATTGATGAAATTAAGACGATTTGCCAATATTGTTCTAAAAAAGCAACCATGGTTTTAAGAGTTGAAAACGGTCAACCAGTTTATGAAGGTCATCAAATTAAAATCGGGGGGCATGAGTCATACATATCTGTTTGTCGTAAACACTACTTCACACCCGAAATTTAAGAATAAAAGGAGATAAGAAATAATGAATATTTATGATCAGTTACAAGCAGTAGAAGATCGATACGAAGAGTTAGGTGAATTATTATCAGATCCTGCAGTTGTGAGTGATACCAAACGTTTTATGGAACTTTCAAAAGAAGAAGCCAACACACGTGAAACTGTGACTGTTTATCGTGAGTATAAGCAAGTGATTCAAAATATCAAAGATGCTGAAGAGATGATTAAGGATGCATCAGGTGATTCAGAGCTAGAAGAAATGGCTAAAGAAGAGCTCAAGGAATCAAAGGCTGCCAAGGAAGAGTACGAAGAAAAACTCAAAATTTTGCTACTACCTAAAGATCCCAATGATGACAAAAATATTATCTTGGAAATCCGTGGTGCAGCAGGTGGTGATGAGGCGGCCTTATTTGCTGGTGATCTTTTGAGTATGTATCAGAAGTATGCAGAAGGTCAAGGTTGGCGTTTTGAAGTTATGGAGGCATCATACAATGGTGTTGGTGGTATCAAAGAAGTCGTTGCGATGGTTTCAGGTCAGTCAGTTTATTCAAAACTAAAATATGAGTCTGGTGCACATCGTGTGCAACGTGTTCCTGTGACAGAAAGTCAAGGTCGAGTTCATACTTCAACGGCAACTGTTCTTGTTATGCCAGAAGTAGAAGAGGTGGAATACGATATTGATCCAAAAGACCTTCGTGTTGATATCTATCACGCATCTGGTGCTGGTGGGCAAAACGTCAACAAGGTTGCCACAGCAGTCCGTATCGTTCACTTGCCAACCAATATTAAGGTTGAAATGCAAGAAGAGCGTACTCAACAGAAGAACCGTGAAAAAGCGATGAAGATTATTCGTGCACGAGTTGCTGATCACTTTGCGCAAATTGCCCAAGATGAGCAAGATGCAGAGCGAAAATCTACCGTTGGTACAGGGGATCGTTCAGAGCGTATCCGTACTTATAATTTCCCACAAAATAGGGTGACAGACCACCGTATTGGTTTGACACTTCAAAAACTTGACACTATCTTATCTGGAAAGTTAGATGAAGTCGTTGATGCTTTGGTTTTATATGATCAAACACAGAAGTTAGAAGAGTTGAATAAATAAATGGTAACGTATGGACAAGTTATTGGCCAGTTGGAGAGCAAATTAGAAAGTGTAGGTGAGGAAAAAGAGGCCCTCACCTATGTTTTTCAAGCTTTAAAAAAATGGTCCAAAACACATCTTATTTTAAGTCTGAATCAAGAGATATCTGTAGAAGATCAGCACTTACTTCAGCAAATTGCTAGAGATTTATTACAGCATTATCCTCCTCAATATATCATAGGGAGTACTTATTTTTGTGAGTTGTTATTAAAGGTTGACGAACGTGTTTTAATTCCAAGACCAGAGACAGAGGAGTTAGTTCATCTAATCTTGAATGAGAATCCCCATCAAACCTTAAAAGTTTTAGATATTGGAACAGGGAGTGGTGCCATTGCGCTTGCACTAAAGAAGGCACGGCCTAATTGGGAGGTCTATGCAGCCGATATTTCAAATGAAGCTTTGGATTTAGCTCGTGAAAACGCAGAGCTAAATCAACTAGAGATTACCTTTATGCAGTCTGATGTTTATAGTCGTATCGTGACATCGGATTTTGACATTATTGTGTCAAATCCACCCTATATATCCTATAAAGATAAGGAAGAAGTTGATCTCAATGTCCTAAGGTCTGAACCCCATCTTGCCTTATTTGCAGAGGAAAATGGTTTAGCAATATACCGTCGGATTATTTCGGGGGCTTCAGAGTTTTTGAAAGATGGAGGAAAGCTTTATTTTGAAATTGGTTACCAGCAAGGAGACGATCTTACCCTTCTTGTAAGAAACTATCTGGGTTCAAAGCGTGTACGTGTTCTAAAGGATATGTTTGATCAAAATAGAATGGTTGTGGTCGATAATGGATGATTTAAAAAGAATATTAAATTCTGGAGGAGCCGTTATACTGCCAACAGAAACGGTTTATGGTATCTTTGCTAAAGCTTTAGATGAAGAAGCGGTTAACAGGGTTTACACCTTAAAGAAAAGACCGAGAGAAAAAGCATTGAATTTAAATGTTGGAAATTTTGAGAATATTTTAAAATTTTCTAAAAATCAGCCAAAATATCTTGAAAAAGTGTATAATAGGTTTATGCCAGGTCCATTGACCATTATCCTGAAAGCAAATGACAATGTTCCTTTTTGGGTTAATTCTGGACTGGATACTGTTGGATTTCGTCTTCCCAATCACGAACAAACCTTACGTTTGATCTCAGAGACTGGCCCACTTATTGGACCGTCCGCCAATATTTCAGGAAATGAAAGCGGCAAGAAGTTTTCGGACATCCAGGCACAATTTTCAGTTGATTTGCCTGGCATTGAGGATGACCAAGCTCTGACAGGTATTGATTCAACGATTTTGGACCTTTCTGGACAGAAAGCGCGGATTTTGCGCCAAGGTGCTATCAGCCGCGAAGAGATTCAGAAAGCCATTCCCGAAATAGAATTTGAGGTAGTTTCATGATTCGTCCCATTGAGAAAGGTGACTTGGCAGTCATCAGAGAAATCAATGCTCAATCTTTAGGGTATGATTGTTCATTGGAACAAACTGAGCGACAGTTTTTTAGATGCACGAGTACATGGGGGCATATCTTATTGGTCTATATAGATGACATAAGTGGTGCAGTGCAAGGCTATATACACGCACAAGTCTATGAAAGTCTCTATTCGGATACAGGCCTCAATATTCTCGGACTAGCTGTTTTGTCTAGTCATCAAGGACAAGGGATTGGAGCAAGTCTGCTGAAAGCCGTTGAGCAAATTGCACAGAAAGAGGGCTACCATTTTATTCGCCTCAATTCTGCTGAAAGTCGTCTCCAAGCCCATCTTTTCTACGAAAAGAATGGCTATCACTCCGATAAAATGCAGAAGCGTTTTATCAAGCACATTTAGCCCAATACAAAGGAGTACCGTATATGATTTTTGACAAAGTTAACTACAAAGAATTTGATAAAGAAGTTTGGGAAGCTATCCAAGCTGAAGAAAAACGTCAACAAAATAATATCGAATTGATTGCGTCTGAAAATGTTGTTTCGAAAGCTGTGATGGCAGCCCAAGGAACTTTACTCACCAACAAGTATGCTGAAGGTTACCCTGGTAAGCGTTATTACGGTGGTACGGATTGTGTCGATGTTGTGGAGACCTTAGCAATTGAGCGTGCCAAGGAAATTTTTGGTGCAAAATTCGCTAATGTTCAAGCACATTCAGGAAGTCAAGCCAATGCAGCTGCTTACATGGCTTTGATTAAGCCAGGAGACACTGTGATGGGAATGGACTTATCAGCGGGTGGACACTTGACGCACGGTGCAGCTGTGAGCTTTTCTGGACAGACTTATCGTTTTGTATCATACTCTGTTGATCCAGATACGCATTATTTGGATTATGATGCCATCTTGGAACAAGCCAAGGAAGTACAACCTAAATTGATTGTTGCAGGAGCGTCTGCTTATTCACGTACTATTGATTTTGCCAAATTCCGTGAGATTGCTGATAGCGTAGGTGCTTATTTAATGGTAGATATGGCCCACATTGCTGGGTTAGTAGCATCTGGTCATCATCCAAGTCCTGTTCCATATGCACATATCACCACGACAACCACTCATAAAACGCTTCGTGGACCGCGTGGTGGCCTTGTTTTAACAAATGATGAAGATTTGGCAAAAAAAATTAACTCAGCTATTTTCCCTGGTTTACAAGGTGGTCCTTTGATGCATGTGATTGCAGCTAAAGCAGTGGCTTTCAAAGAAGCTCTCGACCCAGAATTTAAAGTGTACGGCGAGAATGTGATTAAGAATGCTCAAGCTATGGCCGATGTTTTCCTAAAACATGATAAATTCCGTGTCATTTCTGGTGGTACGGATAACCACCTCTTCTTAGTCGATGTGACAGGAGTAGTTGAAAATGGTAAAGTAGCTCAAAATATTTTAGACGAGGTTAATATTACCTTGAATAAAAATTCTATTCCATTTGAAACGTTATCACCATTTAAAACATCAGGAATCCGTGTAGGTTCTCCAGCTATTACTAGTCGTGGTTTAGGGGTTGAAGAGTCTAGAAAAATTGCGGAATTGATGGTGAAAGCTTTGGAGAATGCAGATGATGCAGCTGTTTTAGCAGAAGTTAAAACTGAAGTTAAGGCCATTACAGATGCTTTCCCCCTTTATGAGAATTTAAACTAATGGATTTTTACATAAAAAAAATCATCATTCACCAGTTTAGCCCATCTGACACAGAATTATTTTTATCTAATCAAGAATTGGTTTTAACGCCTAAAATAGATGAATACTTTCGCAAGAAATTGTCGAAAGTATTTTCTGATGAAGCTAAACGTGGAGTGTTTGATGTAGAGAATGTTTTTTTAGAACAACTAACAGACGATTTTATCTCCTCTTCGGTGGCAGTGGCGAAACTTTGGAAAGAGGAGTTTGTCATTTCGGAAGATCAAAAAACAAATGATCTTGTTTTTATTCAATTTGATAAAGAAGGACAGGAATACTTTGCTTTTCTACGTATTGCTTTACGTGAAAATTTTGTGCATCTGAGTGATAGTGTAGATCCTATCAAAATGACACAAAATAATCTTCCTTCTGCAGCCCAAACGCCTGATGAGGCTCTGGTTGTTAATCGTTTAAGTAGGCAATATTATTTGATTGAAAAACGGATTAAGCATAATGGATCTTTTGCAAATTATTTTTCAGAAAATCTTTTGCAAGTTCAACCAGAACAGTCTGTCAAAAAATCGATTAAATTAATGGAGCAAACTGCTAAAAAAATTGCAGATAATTTTAATCAAGATGATTTTGGTTTTCAATCAAAACTTAAATCTGCCATCCATAAAAACCTAGAAGAAGAGCAGGTGCTATCTCCTGAAAAATTAGCTGATCAGTTGTTTGATAATAATTTGACGGCACGTTTAACTTTTGTAGATCAGTTAAAAGAAAGTATTCCAGAACCAGTTGAAATTTCTGATATTGATCACTCTCGTCAGCTTAAGAAATTTGAGAATCAAAAGTTGTCTCTATCTAATGGTATCGAATTGATTGTACCTAATGCTGTTTATGAAGATGCAGAATCTGTTGAGTTTATTCAAAATGATGATGGAACGTATTCTATTTTGATTAAAAATATACAAGACATACAGAGTAAATAATATGATTAAACGAATTGGACAATTTATCGCTTTAATTTTTTTGCTATTTACTGTTTTTTATCTTTATCAAACCTATCGTAATGTTCAAAATGTTCTTTCCTATCGTTCTCTGGTACAAGAGGTTTTGGCAGAAAATGATACAGTAGCTAATGAGGAATTGGTCTTGGCAATGATTTACACCGAGACCAAAGGGAATGCTGCTGATTTGATGCAATCAAGTGAAAGTTCTACAGGTGTTGCCAACAGTATTACAGATAATAAAGAAAGTGTCCGTCAAGGCGTCAGTGTATTGTCTGAGAATTTAACTGAGGCTGGACAACAAGGTGTAGATGTTTGGACAGCAGTTCAAGCCTATAATTTTGGAAAAAACTATATTGCATATGTTGCCAAAAATGGGAAGGCAAATACAATTGCTGTTGCTAAAAAATATTCTAAGACGGTTGTTGCACCTAGTTTAGGAAATACTGAAGGACTTACTTATCGTTATTATAATCCTATTGCGCTTTATTATGGAGGTGGGGAGTTGTATCAAAATGGAGGGAATATTTACTATTCGAGACAAGTTCAGTTTAACCTTGTCCTTATTAAAATGTTGAGTGATTTATAGATGAAGCAGTTATTTAAATACTTTAGGGGGTATATCAAGGAGTCCATCCTTGCTCCCCTTTTTAAATTGTTAGAAGCATCTTTTGAGTTAATGGTGCCAATGATTGTGGCAACGATTATCGACAAGGCGATTCCAGCTAAAGATAATGGATTATTATTTAAAGATTTAATCTTCTTATTTGTTTTTGCGGTTCTAGGAATTATTGTTGCCATCACAGCCCAATACTATTCTGCTAAAGCGGCGGTTGGTTACACTGAAAAGTTAACATTAGCTTTGTATAAAAAGGTGATGCGTTTACCACGTTCATCGAGAGATCATATCGGCACTGCTAGTTTAGTAGCTCGATTAACTGGAGATACCTATCAAATTCAAACGGGAATTAATCAATTTTTACGCCTCTTTCTAAGAGCACCTATTATTGTATTAGGGGCAATCGTTATGGCGTTTACCATCAATGCTACACTAGCAATTTGGTTTGTCGGCATGGTGGTGGCTTTATTTATACTGGTTTATATGATTTCAAAAGTGGTAACACCTTTATATCATAAGATTCGTCAAAAAACCGATCAACTCATTTCCTTAACAAGAGAGCAGATAGAAGGTATGAGGCTGATCCGAGTTTTTAATGCTAAATCATTTGAGTTATCAGAGTTTGCAACTGTTAACCAAAAATATACCCAGGCACAGCTGAAATTAGGAAACTTATCAAATTTATTAACTCCTCTTAGTTATCTGATTGTAAATGGCACTCTATTACTGCTTTTGTGGCATGGCCACTTATTAATCTTAGATGGTCATATTAGCCAAGGAAAGATAGTGGCTCTAATGAACTATCTTCTTCAAATTTTAGTAGAATTATTGAAATTAACAATGCTATTGACCTCTTTAAACCAGAGCTATATAGCAGCTAAACGTGTTCAAGCAATTTTTGATGAAAAAGAAGAAGATCTATATGATTCTTTACCAATCAAATATGATGAAGAGTTAATCTTGAAAATTGTTGATCTGTCATTTACTTATCCAACAGCAAGGCAATCGTCTTTAAAAAATATTTCTGTTTCCGTAAAAAAAGATGAGATGTTAGGGATTATTGGTGGGACAGGTTCTGGAAAATCAACCTTGATAACCTTGATTGCAGGCTTATATCAGCCTACAAGTGGTGAATTAGATCTTTTTTATGAAGGGAAAAGCCCTAAGAATCTGTTTATCTGGAGGGAAGGGATTGCGATTGTTCCACAAAAGGCAGAATTGTTCAAAGGAACAATTAGAGAAAATCTGACACTTGGTTTAACCAGAAAGTGTTCTGATAGTGAGTTGTTTGAGGCATTGAAAATGGCAGAGGCTGATGAATTTATTAAAGAAAAAGGTGGTTTAGATAGTATAGTAGAAACCTTTGGTAGAAATTTTTCAGGAGGTCAACGTCAGCGCTTGACCATTGCGAGAGCACTTTTGAGAAAATCCAAATTATTGATCTTAGATGATGCTACATCAGCACTAGATTATCAAACGGAGAGTCGTCTCTTATCGAATTTAAAGCAATTAGCTGATACCAATCTGATCGTCATTTCGCAAAGAACAAGAAGTCTAGAGACAGCACAGCAAATACTGGTCTTAGATAAAGGTCAACAGGTTGCTTTGGGAAACCATCAAAAACTTTTGGAAGATTGCTCTATTTATCAAGAAATCTATCATTCACAAGAGAAAAGGAGTTCATGATGCGAGCAAAACAACCTAGAACAATTTTTTATCGTTTACAGCAAGATTTTTTAGAAAAGAAAACTTTATTTTTTCTAGCTAGTTTATTAACCTTAATTCAGGTTATTTTGACGCTTTATCTGCCCGTGTTGATTGGTCAATCAATTGATCACTTATTGGACAAAGGGGAGGCTCATCGATTAATTTTACTTATTGGTCAGATGCTTGGTGTTATTCTGCTTAATGTGATCATTCAATGGGTGAATCCAATACTATATACACGCTTGGTTTATGAATATATTTTTCGCTTAAGAGAGAAAGTTATGAAAAAAATTCATGAACTCCCGTTATCCCAACTTGATCAACATAGTATCGGAGATATGGTCAGTAGGGTAACAACTGATATTGAGCAATTAGCTAATGGCTTGTTAATGATATTTAATCAGTTTTTAGTTGGTTTTTTGACCATCATTATGACGATGATCATGATGGCGAACATTGACTTTTTAATGATGGGGATGACGATTGTTTTAACTCCTTTGTCTTTATATTTAGCACGTTTTATTGCGAATCGAAGTTATGTTTTTTTTGGTCAACAAACTCAAAAAAGAGGCCAACAAACGCAATTGATTGATGAAAGTATTTCTCAGGAAGATTTGATTCATAGTTTGGGTGCTCAGGAAGATTTTATTAGACGCTTTAAAAAGACTAATGAACAATATGCTCAGGCATCAAAACAAGCTATTTTTTATTCTTCAACAGTTAATCCTTCTACTCGTTTCATCAATGCTTTGATTTATCTGTTGTTAACAGGTGTTGGTGCCTTACGTATTATGTCCGGAGACTTATCGGTAGGGCAATTAACAACATTTTTAAATTATGTTAACCAATATACCAAACCATTTAATGATATTTCATCAGTGCTATCAGAGATGCAAAGTGCCTTAGCTTGTGCAGATCGCCTTTACAGTATTTTAGATTTACCAAGTATGGTAGAGAGCGTTGAACACTCAACGTTTAGGATGCAATTAGGTCAGGTTAGTTTTGATAGAGTTACCTTTGGTTACGATAAGGAAAAGCCGTTAATCAAGGACCTATCTTTAGATATTCCTGCAGGTGCCAAAGTAGCTATTGTAGGTCCGACTGGTGCGGGAAAATCAACTTTAATCAATCTTTTGATGCGTTTTTACGATGTTGACAATGGTCAGATTCTAATTGATAACGTTCCCCTAGAAGAGATTCATCGTGAGATTCTTTATCAAGATATGGGGATGGTTCTCCAAGAAACATGGCTGAAAACGGCAACTATTCATGATAATATTGCTTATGGTACCAAAAATGCTAGCCGATCCGATGTCATAAAGGCAGCAAAAGCCGCAAATGCTGATTTTTTTATTCAACAGTTACCAGATGGTTATGATACCTTTTTAGAGGATGGCGGGCAGTCGTTATCACAGGGGCAACGGCAATTGATCAATATTGCACGTGTATTTTTGAAATCTCCCAAATTTCTTATTTTAGACGAGGCAACATCATCTATTGACACACGAACAGAGCTTTTAGTACAGTCTGCTTTCGAGCGTTTAATGGATGGAAAGACCAGTTTCATTATTGCCCACCGTTTATCGACTATTGAACATGCAGACCTCATTTTAGTGATGGTGGATGGAGATATAGTAGAGCATGGTAGTCATTCAGAGTTAATGGATAGAAAAGGCGTTTATTACGGTTTACAAACTGCAAATATAAAAAATTGAGGTTAGGATATTTCCTAACCTCAATTTTTTATATTATTTAGTGAAGCTATTGATTTCTTGTTCAATATTAGCAATTTTTTCTTCAGCTTCTGCTAAAGTCTCACCAACTGTTGCGATGTAAAACTTGATTTTTGGCTCAGTTCCTGAAGGACGAACGGCAAACCAAGAGTCATCTTCGAGGGTATATTTGAGAACGTCTGATGGAGGAGTAGTCAATTTAGTGACATTTCCAGACTTATCCGTTTTCGTTTGAAGAGCGAAATCTTCAAATACCACAACATCTGTTCCGTTAAATTGTTCTGGAGAATCATCACGGAATTTAGTCATGATTGCCTTAATTTGCTCAGCCCCATCTTTACCTGAGAGAGTAAGCGAGATAGTTTTTTCAGCGAAATAGCCATATTCTTGGAAGATTTCATCAATACCATCAGCTAAGGTCATACCACGTGAGCGGTAGTAGGCGGCGATTTCAGCTACCATAAGAACGGCTTGGATGGCATCTTTATCACGTACAAATGGTTTAATCAAGTAACCAAAACTTTCTTCAAAACCAAACATGTAAGTGTGGTTGTGTTTTTCTTCAAATTCTTGAATCTTCTCTGCAATGAACTTGAACCCAGTCAAGACATTAAACATGGTTGCGCCATAGCTTTCAGCAATCTTGGTCACCAATTCAGTTGATACAATTGATTTGGCAAGTGCTGCATTTTCTGGAAGAGTACCAGCTTGTTTATGAGCTTCAAGAATATACTTGGCAATAATAGCTCCAATTTGGTTACCAGATAGGTTCCAGTAAGAACCATCGGCTTGGCGAACTTCAACACCAACACGGTCAGCATCAGGGTCAGTTGCAAGGAGAACATCTGCACCAACTTCACGACCTAATTCTTCTGCTAGTGCAAAAGCCGCTTGGCTTTCAGGGTTCGGTGATGCAACTGTAGAAAAGTCTGGATCAGCAGTTGCTTGTGCTTCAACAACTTGAACAGATTCAAAGCCGGCTTGAGCAAGGGCGCGCCGTGCTAACATTTCACCTGTACCATGTAGAGGAGTATAGACAATTTTCATATCTTTTCCATACTCTTCAATCAATTTAGGATTAATGCTGAGATCTTTTAATTCTTCAAGGTATTTAACATCTGTTTCCTCACCTAAAACAGTGATCAAGCCATTTGATTTGCTATCTTCTAAGTCAGCTAACTCTACTGTAAAAGGATCTTGGATAGAGCGGATATATTCCGTTAATGCACTAGCATCCGCAGGAGGCATCTGTCCACCATCTTCACCGTAAACTTTATAGCCGTTAAATTCTTTAGGGTTATGACTGGCTGTTACCATGATACCAGCAATGGTATTGTAGTGACGTACAGCGAAGGAAAGTTCAGGGGTTGGACGAAGACTTTCAAAGACATAGGATTTGATACCATGTGCCGCTAAAACTTGAGCTGACTCAAAGGCAAACTCTGGAGAAAAGTGACGAGAGTCATACGCGATAGCTACACCGCGTTTTTTGGCTTCCTCACCTTTTGATTCCACTAATTTTGCCAAACCTTCAGTAGCCTGACGAACCACATAAATGTTGATGCGGTTAGTACCAGCTCCAATATAGCCACGCATACCAGCTGTACCAAATTCAAGATTGGTGTAAAAAGCATCTTCTTTTGTTTTTTCATCCATCTCTACTAATTCTGTTCGGAGATAGTCAGGTAATCCTGTAAAGTCAAGCCATTTTTGGTAGTTTTCCGTATAAGTCATAGTATTCTCCTTTAGGTTTTTGTTTTATAACCGCTTTCATTATACCACTTTCAATAAGAAAATGGAATACTAATTTTTTAAGTTTATCCTTATTTTTAGTTTGATAAAAACCATCTGTATCGATCTTGTAAGTTGATACAGATGGTTTTGTCATTTTTTCAAAGATTCTATGCGTGGAATGATAGTAAAAGTTAGCAGGCTTGCGATAAGCATTTCTGCTATTGAGTTAACAGATACGATTCCAGCTAACAGCAATTCAATGTTTCCTTGATAAACATTGGAGAAAAAGATAAAAATGCCCAATAAAACAAAGATGGTATTTGTTAAAGTCCCTGTTAATCCAGACAAAATTAATCCGATTTGATTCGGAAGCAATTTATAGACAAAGTAGGGAGTGATTCCGATTAGGACACGTGGCAGGATAGCAATGATCAGAGAATAGAAATTACCATGTGGTACAAAGGGGCTAAAGACATAAGAGAGTGGCGAGATGATGATGGTATTTCGGATAACGCTCATAATTCCCATAAACAAACCAAGTTTCGCTCCTACTTTAGGTCCATATAAAACGGAGGCAATGATGATGGGAATATGTGTGATAGTGGGTTTGATCGGCAAAGCCAAAAAACTAAATACAAGCTGACTGAGGACCTCAATAATGAGCATGGTGGCAATAAAGATTGCTAGGGTTGCGACATTGGAGGCTGATTTTCTATTCACTTAAAGTTTCCTCGATTCTTTCAATAATAGTGGTTAGATCCGCCAAAGCTCCGCGACCAATATCACCGCAGGCTAGTAAGCTTGATCTTGGTTCGATAATAGAGTAGCCTAACTCGGATAAAAGAGAAAGGTTGTTTTGTGTGATAGGATTATCAAACATCTTTGTGTTCATAGCGGGTGCGATAAGCTTAGGTGTTTTTAATGGCAGTGCAAGTGCAGTAGCTGTGACCATATTATCTGCAAAACCATGTGCTAGATGAGCAATGGTATTAGCAGAAGCAGGTGCGACCAAAAATAAGTCTGCTTGTTTTGCGAGTTCGATATGGTTGACTATCTTAGGGTCGGGTTCAGACATGACATCTAAGTGGACAGGATTTTTAGAAAGGACTTGTAAGGTTAAAGGTGTGATAAAATGTGTTGCCGCCTCAGTCATCATAATGTGAAGAGAGTAACCTAATTTGCTTAGTTGACTGGTTAGATCAGCTGCTTTATAAGCAGAGATGCTGCCAGATACGGCGAGTAAGATAGTCTTAGGCATGTTGTGTTATCCTTTCATAAAGCTTTTGCGCAATAGCTTTTTTTGAATTAACCTTTTCTTGTCCATCAGCATCTACAATATAAGCATGATGTTGATTATCTTTTATTTGACTTAAATCGTTGGCAACAATAATATCAGCTTTATTTTGTCTCAAGCTAGATTTAGCAACATCTAGTAGTTCTTGCTCTGAGACTTCTACTAGTAGTTTAAAGCCGATTAGGAAAATGCTAGGATTCCATTTTTTTATCAGACTGATAATTTTAGGTGTCTTTTTTAAAAATAACACTTGGTAGTCACTAGAAGAAGAGATTTTATTTTCAGAATTTGTTTTAGATATTAGCTGCTCTGGGGAGTGTTTTTCAAGCTCAGAAATGTCTGTCATATAAACAGGAGTATAATCAGACACAGCCATACTATGAATGATAGCATCGTGTTTAGGAATTTCTTCTTTCATGACTTTGAGTAAGTCTGATACGGTTTCAATAATAATAAGGGTTAAATGGTGGTGGGGATTGGGTTTTAGAGATGTTTTGGTAGTAATTAAAGTAACATGATGATGATTTTCTAAAAATGTTTCAGCTACGGTTTTACCCAGTTGACCTGTTGAGTGATTGGTAATGCCACGCACGCGATCAATAGCCTCGGTGGTTCCACCTGATGTAATCAAAATTTTCATAGACATATTTTACAAAAAAAAAACGTTTTCGTAAACGATTAGCTATGATAGTCTTAAAATTTTCTTAATAAAATATCGAGCTATGGGGAATTTAAGATTTCTTTTAAGGTTTTTCATTATCATAGTCTCATCAACAACAAAGCGAGGTCAATATGAAATTTGTAAAAAAGCATGCCTATGCTATATTATTCAGTACCGCTCTTTTAGGAGCGAATACTTATTCTCTTCTTAAAACTTTTGTTATCCCGTCAGCTGTAACTGCAGTGGCAGAGACAGCTACCTCAACCTCCAGTAGTACAGCATCTACTGGAACAGGTGAGGTGACACAAACAGATACGAGCTATAAGGATGACAATATTAGTGTTAACATTGAGACGTTAAGAAAGAGCGACACAACTGTGTATGTCGCAGATATTCAAGTTTCAAGCTCGGAATACTTAAAAACAGCCCTAGCGCAGAATACTTACGGTACTAATATTACAGATACCACATCAAGTATCGCCTCTACAAATAATGCCATCTTTGCGATCAACGGGGATTATTATGGAGCTAATGAGACAGGTTATGTCATTAAAAATGGCGTACTTTATCGTGATACAACAAGAAGCTCAGACTATGAAGATTTGGTTCAGTATAGTGATGGCACATTTGGTGTTATTTCTGAAGAAGAACAAACAGCTCAAGAGTTATTAGATAGTGGAGTCATCAATACCTTTACATTTGGACCAACTTTAGTTAAAGATGGAGAGATTGCTGTTTCAACTTCAGATGAGGTGGGACGTGCCATGTCAGACAATCCACGTACAGCTATCGGTATTATTGATGAAAATCACTATATTATTATCGTTTCAGACGGTCGTACAGATGAAAGTTCTGGATTGACATTATATGAGATGGCAGAATTGATGCAATCATATGGTGTTAAATTAGCTTATAACCTCGATGGTGGTGGATCTTCAACAATGTACTTTAATGGAAAAGTTGTCAATAACCCAACAACAAACGGAAATACAATTCAAGAAAGAGCGGTGAGTGATATTGTTTACATTGGTTACTAATAAAAGCAAACAAAAAGCGGTATGGATCTATTTAGGACTAACCATTTTCAGTTTAGTGTTTACATGGGTCTATGAACAGTTTTCTTACGGAGAATCATCCATTTATATGCGTTTGATGTTTTTATCTCCCTTGGTCGGCACTGTATCCTATATTTTAGCTCAAACAAAAATAACGTGGTTACGAACAAGGTTATCAATGTTATTTTGGAATTCCAGTTTGGCTATCATTGCAAGTGCCTGTTTGGTCCGTGGAATTATTGAGGTTTCAGGACGTAGCACAACTATTGATCAACCGTATTGGTGGGTAGCAGCATTTTTTGCGGCCTTAAGTTTAGGAGTGTCTGTCTTTTCTCTTCCTAAAAAAACACAAGCTACTTCTCAATAGTAGGGAATAGTCTAAAATTGATAAAATACATACACTAAAAAAGGCTGGGTAAAAAGCCCAAAGCCTATTCTCAGAGTTCACCTTATTGCCAACCTTAAACTGTTTCTTAAATAGTTTGAGGTGTGTGGAGGTGGACTTTTTTATTTGTTAAATTATTTCCTGCTTCCTTTATAGATTAAGTCTATTTTTGAGATTTAAAACGGTAAAGAACACAACATGCTATCCCTAAAATAGCGACTCCCAATGTAGTTAGAAATGAGATATTTTCTCCAGTTAGTGGTAAGGTTTTTCTTGGTTTTGTCTGAGTAGTGGAAGAAGTTGTTTGACTGTTACTTTCTTGACTACCTTGATTATTGTTAGATTTTTCTGAAGAATTATCTGTGCTTACTGCAGTGGATGTTTCTTGTTTCTCATCTGAACTTGGAGTTTGAGATCTAACAAAAGTGGTGAAAACTGAGTAAATTGGTTGGCTATAGTCTATTTGATGAGTAGGACCGTACCAATTAGCATAGATGAGTTGTGTCCCATCATAAATAAATCCTTCCTCGATGGTATTGCCTTCTGGAATCCAGCCGCCACGTCCGCTGACTAAACCAGTTCCATCCCCTTCTGCAATGATATAAGTACTGGTATCAATCTGTCTTAAACTAGAGATAGATTTGCTGACCAGCTGACCATTTGGGTAATAGGCGGTATATGTCCCAGAATTTGAAAAAGTTACATAAGTAGGAACATTTTCATGTACTTGCCCATCGCTAACAGGTACCCAAGTTCCAACGAAGTCGGCTGGGAAAGCAATCAGATGATCATTTGTTTCTGTCTGAGTGGCATTAGTAAAAGAAGATGGGGTTGAGCTATCTACAGTATCAGTAACCATGCTAGAACTAACACTTTGGCTACTACCTGCCTCCTCTGCAAAAACAGGAGGATTTCCGTAAAAATTGTTAGATAAGGTGGCTAAACTAAGAACGGTAACAGTTGCTAACATCATTTTTTTGGCTTTCATCATAACATCTCCTTTGTTTTTCTAAAGTGATTATATCACTTCTGTAACAAAACTGCAACATTTTGTAAAATAAAAAACATAATTCTGATTTTTTATTTGAAGAAACGATGTTTAAGTTTCATTTAAGCGCGGGTTTAGAAAGCTTTTAGGAATCTGATATAAGATATAATCAAGAAAATTTGATAGAAAATAGTTACTCAGAAAGTGAGTCAACACAATGGATATTTTTACAGTCAATAGGAATTGAGGGATGTCGATGAGAGAAATTTGGTTAACTTTGTTAAAAGAAGTGATTATGATGATGCAATAATAAATTACTAGCAAGAATGAGAGACAGAGAGGAAAAATAGATGTATATTATTATCCCAGCTTATGAACCTGATGAAAGATTGGTAGCAGTTGTAAGAGATGTTAAGCAGGAACTTAATGCTGAAGTTATAGTAGTGAATGATGGAAGTGGAAAAGAGTACCATTCCTATTATCATATGTCTGAAAAGTTAGGTGCTGTTGTACTTGAACATGACGTGAACAAAGGAAAGGGAGCGGCACTTAAAACTGCTTTTGATTATATCTTAGACCATTCCGAAGAAAGAGAATGTGAAACCGTTGTAACAGTTGATAGTGATGGACAACATTTGATTAAAGATATTATCAAAGTAGCACATCAAGTTCAAAATTACCCCAACAGTATTGTACTAGGGGCACGCGCATTTGTCGGAAAAGTACCATTTAGAAGTCGTTTCGGTAACAAGGTGACCGCATTATTATTTAAGTTAGTGACAGGAGAGCCAGTAACGGATACTCAAACAGGCCTTCGAGGGATGACAACAGATCTTCTTCCTTGGTTATTAACCTTAGAAGGTGAACGATTTGAATATGAATTTAATATGCTACTGGAAGCTAGCAAAGCAGGGTATCATTTAGTTGAAGAACCTATTGAAACAGTGTATTTAGAAGAAAATAAAAGTTCACATTTTAGACCGATTCAAGATTCAGTGAGGATTTATGCACCGTTTTTAAAGTTTATAGCAAGCGCTAGTGCAGCGGCTCTACTAGACGCGGCTATGTTCTTTATTTTGATGAGCCTGACTAATCATTTGCTTCTTTCAGTTGTAGTTGCACGTATTATTAGCGCTTCTCTCCAATGTTTTTTAAATGCAACAGTAGTCTTCAAAAGTCGAAAAAATCCAATCCAAGGTATTGTTAGATATGGTGTGCTGGTTTGTGTGATTTTGATGTTTAACTATTTGTTGATAACAGGTTTGGTGAGTTTGGGAATTGCTATAACAATCGCTAAATTTCTGACAGAGCTAGTTTTATTTCTCTTTAGTTATCGCGTTCAAAAAACAATTGTTTTTGCGTAAAATGGATAAAGCACCGGATTCGGTTCTTCTTAAAAACACGAACGAATTTATAAAATAGTAAAATAACGTGCGTTTTATTTAGGGTCATGATATAATAGAGATAATAAAAAAGGAATTTAGGAGTTTCGCCATGAAATCTGATATTGAAATTGCTCAAAGTGTTGTGTTAAAGCCGATTGCAGAAGTTGTTGAAAAAGTTGGTATTACTTTCGATGACCTTGAACTTTATGGTAAATATAAAGCAAAGTTATCCTTTGATAAAATCAATGCCATTAAGGATCAAAAGCCAGGTAAGTTGATACTTGTTACGGCTATCAACCCAACTCCTGCTGGTGAGGGGAAATCAACAGTAACCATTGGATTAGCAGATGCTCTTACAAAAATTGGTAAAAAAACCATGATTGCACTTCGTGAACCGTCACTTGGTCCTGTTATGGGAATTAAAGGCGGGGCAGCTGGTGGAGGTTTTGCGCAGGTTCTTCCTATGGAGGACATTAATCTTCACTTTACAGGAGATATGCATGCGATTACGACTGCTAATAATGCACTTTCTGCTTTGATTGATAATCATATTCACCAGGGTAATAATATTGGAATTGACCAACGTCGCATCATTTGGAAACGTGTTGTGGATCTTAATGATCGAGCTTTACGTAAAGTAACGGTTGGTCTTGGTGGTCCCTTAAACGGTGTTCCGCGTGAAGATGGTTTTGACATCACGGTGGCTTCTGAAATTATGGCCATTTTGTGCTTGGCGACAGATATAAATGATTTGAAAGAACGTTTAGCGAACATTGTCATTGGTTATCGTTTTGATAGAAGTCCGGTTTATGTTCGTGATTTAGCAGTAGAGGGTGCTTTGACACTTATTCTAAAAGATGCAATTAAACCAAATTTGGTTCAAACTATCTATGGCACACCAGCATTTGTACATGGCGGTCCTTTTGCTAATATCGCACATGGTTGTAACTCAGTTCTTGCCACATCAACAGCGCTTCGTTTGGCAGATTATACTGTGACAGAAGCTGGATTTGGTGCAGACTTAGGTGCAGAAAAATTCTTGGATATCAAGGTACCAAATCTTCCGACAACACCAGATGCTGTTGTCATTGTAGCAACACTTCGTGCCCTTAAAATGCATGGTGGCGTGGCAAAAACAGAATTATCTGAGGAAAATGTAGCGGCAGTTAAAGCTGGGTTTGCCAATTTGAAACGTCACGTAGAAAATATCAGAAAGTACGGTATTCCAGTAGTTGTTGCGATCAATGAGTTTGTTTCAGATACGGAAGAAGAAATCGAAGTCTTAAAAGAGCTTTGTGCGGAGATTGAAGTTCCAGTTGAACTAGCAAGTGTATGGGCAGATGGAGCAGATGGAGGTGTTGATCTAGCAAATGCTTTAGTGAATACTATTGAAACACAACCATCACATTACACGCGTCTTTATCAGTCTGATGATAGTTTAGAAGAAAAGGTAACAAAAATCGTCACTGAAATTTACGGTGGTCGAGGTGTTGTTTTTGAAAAGAAAGCGCGTAACCAATTGGTTGAGTTTGCTAAACATGGCTGGGATAAACTTCCTGTTTGTATGGCTAAGACGCAATACAGTTTCTCTGATGATCAATTTGCCTTAGGAGCTCCAAAAGACTTTGAGATTACGGTTCGTGAATTTGTTCCTAAGCTTGGAGCTGGCTTTATCGTAGCTCTTACAGGTGATGTAATGACGATGCCAGGTTTACCTAAAGCACCGGCAGCTCTTAATATGGATGTCGCAGAAGATGGATCAGCATTAGGGTTGTTCTAATAGGATTAATCATTGATACTCTGATGTTATACTAAAAACTCATATTCTATCACAGAGATTAAGTTAGTGATAGGATATGAGTTTTTTTGTTTTGTCTTAGTAAGAGAAAACATGTTAAAATGTAATAAAAAAGGAGGGGGTTAGATGAAAAAGAAATTATTACAAACGATAGTATTATTGTCGGCGATTTTATCTCTGACAGCTTGTCAATCCATAGAAAATTGGTGGAAAAATACCAAGGAAGAATGGGTTGGCTTGCAGATGACCGTTCGGACATATGATGAAAACTCTCAGCTGATTGATCAGATGACAGGGAAATCTTTGTCGATTTCTAGAAATGAAGAATTCGATTCGGTAGATAGCGAAGGGAATTCTAAAGCGGACTCATCGGTATTAAAGGTGACATTAGGAGAATATGAAATAGATCATGTTGGATCATCCTTGATTGCTTCAGAGGAAGGTTTGGAAGACTTGTTTACAAAATATCAAAAATCGGTGGATGTTAGCAATTATAACCATTCTATGCCGATAATTAATCAAATGGTTTCACAATTAAAAAATGATATGACAGGAAAAAAGAAGGTTATTCTTATTCGATCACAAAATGGAACTCCTCTTGCAACCTATGCTGGAAATAAAGTTTCCCTCTATGCTTCAGATGCCCCAAAAACGTCAGAATTATTAATTGATGGGAAACGTTTAATTATTTATCGTTGTGATTATACAATTTATGATAAGGCTCTATTGGAGGAATAATGGTGAAAATTCGTCAAGCTAAGACATCAGATGCTGCTGCTCTTGTTGGGATCTACGCTCCTTATGTCGAGGAGACCGCTATTACTTTTGAATATTTTGTTCCTAGTATTGAAGAGTTTGAAACTAGGATATTAAAGACTCTTGAAAAATTTCCTTACCTTGTAGCAGAGGAAAATGGTGAGGTGCTAGGGTATGCTTATGCTTCAACTTACTATGGGCGAGCAGCCTATGATTGGACGGTAGAGTTATCGGTTTATGTATCTAAGGCATCAAGAGGGAAAAAAGTTGGAAGCCATTTGTATGATGCTTTAGAGAGCGCTCTTAATCAAATGGGAATGGTTAATTTATTAGCTTGTATTGCCTTACCTAATGATCCTAGCATTCAGTTCCATAAGCAACGTGGCTTTAAACAAGTTGCACACTTTGAAAAAGTTGGCTATAAGTTTGGACAGTGGCATGATATTGTTTGGTTGCAAAAGCGCCTTCGAGATTGTAATGATATGTGATATAATAGAAAAAAAGCTTAGGAGGAGAAATTTATTAGTAAATCAAATAAAGTCAAACATCTTTTGACAAGAGGAAGGCGTAGTTTTTTACGTGGTATTTTTAGTCGAGGCACAGTAGTCATAGTATTATTAATTGTTCAGTTAGTCTTTTTGATTTCCTCTTTTATGTGGCTAGAACAATACCGCATTCAGTTGAGTATTTTATCTGTTATTTTGGTCTCTAGTTCAGTTCTTTATCTGATCAATAGTCAGATGGATACCTTATCTATCATTACTTGGCTATTGTTTATTCTTCCATTCCCATTATTTGGACCATTATTTTTGTTATATACCAAAAAAGATTGGGGCTACAGAGGGCTTAGAGCTTTGGTGAAGAGATCTATCGATGAGAGTCAACCCTATTATACCTTGGATCATACTGTCTTAGAAGAGCTAAAGGAACGTCACTCCACGACCTATAATTTAGCTAAATATCTTCATCGAAGTGGCGGTTTTCCAACTTATCGGGATACAAATGTGACCTATTTCCCATCAGGAGAAGCGAAATTTGAAGAGATGAAGCGTCAACTGAAAAAAGCTGAAAAATTTATCTTTTTAGAATACTTTATTATTGACGAAGGCTTAATGTGGGGTGAAATATTAGCTATTTTAGAGAAAAAGGTCAAAGAAGGAGTAGAGGTACGAGTCATGTATGATGGCATGATTGAGTTCTCAACGCTTTCTTTCGATTATGCAGAGCGTTTGCAAAAGTTAGGGATTCAAGCTAAAGCTTTTGCTCCTATTCGCCCTTTTGTATCAACTTATTATAACTATCGAGACCATAGGAAAATTTTAGTTATTGATGGGAAAGTTGCTTTTAATGGTGGTGTCAATTTAGCAGATGAGTATATCAATCATATTGAAAGATTTGGTCATTGGAAGGACACGGCTATTATGTTGGAGGGGCGAGCTGTTGAGTCTTTTACACTGATGTTTTTACAAATGTGGTCAACGAGTTCAAGAGATTACAATTACCAGAATTATCTGATTGATTATCCTAAACGACCTGAAGTCAATGGTTTTGTCATTCCTTATGGTGATTCACCGTTAGATCATGACAAAGTGGGAGAAAATGTTTATATCGATATTTTAAACCATGCACGAGACTATGTCTATATTATGACTCCTTATCTGATTTTAGATAGTGAAATGGAACATGCTCTTAAATTTGCGGCAGAACGTGGTGTAGATGTTCGATTAATTATGCCAGGTATCCCAGATAAGCCAGTGCCTTATGCTTTAGCAAAACGATACTATCCTGCTCTGCTTGAATCAGGAGTGAAGATTTATGAATATACGCCAGGTTTTGTTCATGCTAAGGTTTTTCTTGCAGATGATATTAAGGCAGTTGTCGGGACAATTAATCTTGATTATCGCAGTTTGTACCATCACTTTGAATGCGCGACCTACATGTATCGTGTAGATGCCCTTAAGGATATTAAAGCAGATTTTAAAGATACTTTAAAACAGTCTGACCTAGTAACAATGGACACCTTGAAAAATCTTCCCTTAAAGACAAAGATAATAGGGGTTGTTGTGAAATTAATCGCTCCGTTATTATAGGTTAAACTTGCAAATCCTTAGAAATTATGACATAATAAAGACATGCGATGAGTCGATTGTGGCTATGCCACTTTTGCGCTAGGGAGGTCAGTAACGCAGGAGCGGACTTTGTCAGATTGTGTGAACCGATTTGGCACATTAGATAATCTAATGCCCTTGAAGCTAGGATATTTATCCTAGCTTTTTTTGATTCTTTATTTTACAAGCTCTTCTATTTTTTGTAGAGAATAGCTTTTCAAGTCATAAAAAAAATAGTATAATATGCCAATAGTATAAATTTTTAGAAAATTGTGAAGAAATCGCAATTTAATTTAGTGATTAGAGGTGTAAGAACATGGGATATACAGTAGCTGTAGTCGGTGCAACAGGTGCCGTTGGAACACAAATGATCAAAATGTTAGAGGAGTCAACTCTTCCAATTGATAAGGTTAGACTTTTATCATCTAGCCGTTCTGCAGGAAAGGTCTTGCAATATAAAGGACAAGATATCACCGTTGAAGAAACAACAGAGGATTCATTTGCAGGTATTGATATCGCCTTATTCTCAGCAGGTGGAGGAACATCAGCAAAATTCGCTCCGTATGCTGTTAAAGCAGGTGCTGTAGTGGTTGATAATACCTCTTATTTCCGTCAAAATCCTGACGTTCCTTTGGTAGTTCCAGAGGTTAATGCGCATGCTATGGATCATCACAATGGTATCATTGCCTGCCCTAACTGCTCAACCATCCAGATGATGGTAGCGCTTGAGCCTGTACGTCAAAAGTGGGGACTTGACCGTATTATTGTTTCTACTTATCAAGCCGTTTCTGGTGCTGGAGCAACAGCTATCCAAGAAACTCTAGGTCAATTGCATGAGGCTGTTGTTGATGGTGTCGATCCAAAACATTTAACAGCTAAGATTTTACCATCAGGTGGTGATAAAAAACACTATCCAATCGCATTTAATGCCCTTCCGCAAATTGATCTCTTCACAGATAATGATTACACTTATGAAGAGATGAAGATGACTAAGGAAACAAAGAAAATTATGGAAGATGACAGCATCAAAGTGTCAGCAACTTGTGTCCGTGTTCCTGTTTTATCTGGTCATTCAGAGTCTGTTTATATTGAGACAAAAGATCTTGCGCCAATTTCTGAAGTGAAAGCAGCTATTGCAAACTTCCCTGGAGCAGTACTTGAAGATGATGTCGCTAATCAAGTTTATCCGCAGGCAGTAAATGCGGTTGGTCGTCGTGAGACGTTTGTTGGTCGTATCCGTAAAGATTTAGATGCAGAAAAAGGAATTCATATGTGGGTTGTTTCTGACAATTTACTTAAAGGAGCGGCTTGGAATTCCGTCCAAATTGCCGAAGCATTGCACGAGCGTGGATTAGTACGTCCAACCACTGAATTAAAATTTGAATTGAAATAAGATTTATCCTAAATGGAAGTAAGGATATCTCTAACTCTTGGTCATATTGTGTTAGAAAGGAAGCACTATGTCTATTGAACAATTAAGAAATGTAAAGATTATTACAGCTCTTATCACGCCGTTTCATCCAGATGGTTCAATTAATTTTGAGGCTTTACCAAAGTTAATTGAGCATCTTTTAGCTCATCATACAGAAGGGTTACTCCTAGCTGGAACAACAGCCGAGAGCCCAACTTTGACTCACGATGAAGAATTAGAGCTTTTTAAGGCCGTTCAAAAAATTGTTGATGGTCGTGTTCCTTTGATTGCTGGCGTCGGAACTAATGATACTCGTGACTCTGTCGATTTTGCTAAGGAAGTAGCAGAGTTTGGAGGATTTGCTGCTGGTCTAGCCATTGCGCCTTATTACAACAAACCAACCCAAGAGGGACTCTATCAACATTTTAAAGCGATTGCTGATGCGAGCGATCTCCCTATTATTATCTATAATATTCCTGGCCGTGTTGTAGTGGAAGTAGCTCCCGAAACCATGTTACGTTTAGCTCAACACCCTAATATTATTGGTGTTAAGGAATGTACCAATCTTGATAATATGGCTTATCTTATCGAGAACAAACCAGATGATTTTTTGATTTTTACAGGTGAAGATGGAGAAGCTTTCCATGCTATGAACCTAGGAGCAGATGGTGTTATTAGCGTTGCATCTCATACAAATGGAGATGAAATTTTTGAAATGTTTGAAGCTATCCAGGCTAACGATATCAAAAAGGCTGCCCAAATTCAGCGCCGCTTCCTTCCTAAAGTTAATGCTTTGTTTTCTGTTGCTAGCCCAGCACCTGTTAAAGCCGTCCTTAATCATCAAGGATTTAATGTTGGTCCTTTACGTTTACCCTTGGTATCTTGCACTTACGAAGAAGCAGACCGTATTATCAATGTTGTGTTGGATCGTGCTCCTAAGCACTATGTCACAGGTGTCTTAAGGCCTGATTACTAAAAATAATGGAGAAATGTTGTATTCAAACTTAAGCTCAACTCAAATGTTTATTGGTTTTAATAACTATTGTGGCCTAAGGTGAAGGATACGATAAATAGGATGAGTCCCCTTTATTTCCAATTTAGCTTAAAGCTATACTTTTGGAAATGAGGGGACTTTTTCTTCTTATTTTTGGTGATATTGACTAGAAAGATTATAAAAATGTTACATAAATTTGTTACTGTCACTATAGATTGACCAATCGGAAGCCGTTATTCTCAATTTAAAGATATGATCTATCCTATTCACCACGGTTATATTATGAGTGTTAGAGTACCTGTTTTTCAATACCCAGGTCAGTTAATTGCCATTATCCATTGCAGAGATGATGTAGGTGGTAACACCTGAGGGATGCCATTTTTCTAAAGAGGAGATAGAAGAAGCAGTTGCTTTTCAGGAAAAATACGTTGACAGTTGGATTGAGCTAAGGGGAGAGAGATCACTTGTTGATAAGGAGTGATATCAACGCTTTGGGCGATGAAAATAGTGCCTCATTTACAAGAAATTTGCAAAAAAAGATAAGAAAACTTGAGATTATAGGCTTTTTAACTTGACAAAACCGCTTACAATATATGATAATAGAGGTAGGAAAGCTAGAAAAATCACAAAGGAGGTTCCTATGCAAATTATCAAACGTGATGGACAGGTGACAAATTTTGACCCAGATAAAATCTATCAAGCGATTTTAAAAGCAGCGCAGACAGTTTATGTATTGGATGATAAGTTGCGTCAAGATTTGGCTCAAGTGACCAAAAAAGTTGTGATTGATTTAGAAGAAGCAAAAGTAGAACGTCCTACCATCAGCATGATTCAATCAATGGTTGAGTATCGATTGTTAGATGCTGGATTTATCAATATTGCAGAACATTATATTTCATATCGTTTACAGCGCGACTTAGAACGTAATGGCTATGGGGACCATATTGCAGTTCACTTACATTTTGAACAGTTAAAATAAACAAAGAAGCTGAGAAAACTGAACTCAGCTTCTTTGTTTATTTTAGGTTATCTAGACAGTGCTCTAGTTTAGAATCTATGGGAATTTGCAAATAGTGATGATCGGTTGGAATTAGGTAGGACTTGGTTAAAGACTGAAAAGCAGAGTTTTTCTTTAGGTCCCACTTTTTTTCCTTACTCACTTCTATAGCCATAGTTTTTATAGAAAGATGGTAAGGAAATGGAATTTGAATCTTATCTAATAAGGTTTCAGCTTTTCTTTTTTCATTTTGAAAATACTGGCGTAGGCGTTTAAGATTTTGATCAAACATACCATTATCCAAGTAAAGTGATAGAGCTTTTTGCATGATCAGATTAGTGTCGTAATCAATCAAACTTTTATAGTCTAAAAACGCTTTCAAAATTATCTTGGGTAAGACAACAGCCCCTAATCGTAAAGCTGGAAATACAGACATAGAGAAGGATTTAAGGTAGATGACACGATCCCTGGTATCATAGTAATGCAGAGGGAGATCGTTTGTTCTGGAAAAATCTCCCATATAATCATCTTCTACTATATAGACATTATATCGATAAGCTAAGTCTAGTATAGCTTGTTTTTCTTCTAATGAGTAAGAAAGGCCAAGTGGATTTGAAAAGCGTGAGATGGTATAAAAAAATTTAATATCATCATTTTTAAAAATCGTTTCAAGCTCTTTAAGATTCAATCCCCCAAAGCCACGAGAAATTGTTGTGAAGGGAAGATTTTGTGCTTTCACCATATCATTCATTCGGTAATATGTAGGTTGCTCTAACAAAATCTTTTTTTTCTGATTAGGAAAATCGAGCTGTGTCAAAATATAAAGAGCTTGTTGGCTACCAGCCGTAATCACAATTTGATCCTTTTTAGTGTAGATGGTCTGATTGCTAAAATAGTTTTCCAAGGATATGAGTAAATCCTCAAGTCCAGCTTGACTATGGTAATAGTTAAAGAGGTAATTTTTTCTCCCTTTTAACGTTTCTTCGAGGCATAGTCTAAAATCATCATAGGTTTTGTTGTTATAATCTTGGAGCTTAAGTGAAACGTCTGGTGCTGGTTCGTTATCTTCAAGGACGTAATAGCCGCTTTTTTTGACAGGGTAGATGAGATTTTGGTATTTTAACTCCAATAGTGCACGCTGGACAGTATCTTTACTGCAGTGATAATCTTTACTGAGTTGGCGAATAGAGGGCAGTTTATCCCCTTTTTTGAATTGACCTGATAAGATAGCATGTGAGAGTTGGTTAACAATGTTTTGATAGATACTTGTCATATTTTGTCCCCGTACAGATGATGTTTTAGTCTATTGTACAATAGACTGAATTTTCTTACAATAGTTACCAACTTGAATTCAAGAATTTTATTTAAGGGGGACAAATCATGTCAACAAAACAGCTTAGTATTTCATCTCTTTTTATGGCTCTCGTTATTATTCTTAGTGCGAGTATTTTCTCAATTCCAGTTCCTGGGGGGCATTTTTATTTTAATGGAATTGTTATATTTTTAGTAGGGCTCATTTTTCCACCCGTTCAAGCGGTTATTATAGCGGGAATCGGTTCTTTTTTAGGAGATTTCTTTTTTTATCCTGCTCCTATGTTTGTGACACTTGTCACTCACAGTTTACAAGTTCTTGTTATTTCGCTTATCATTAGTCAAAAAACAAAACCGATTAATCCGATAAGGACCATAATAGCGCTTTTTATAGGATCTATTATTGATTTGGTAGGTTATGGTATTGGACGTGCCTTTATCTATGCTAGTCCAGAATATGCTTTGTTAAAACTTCCTTTTGATATTTTAGCAATTGTTTTAGGAGCTGGCGTAGCTTATTTTATTTATTACCACACTGGATTTGTTAGACAATTCCAAAGAGCTTGGAAAAGTTAATCCTTTCCTATACAACGTTAAATGAGCGTGATATAATAGTTTACAAGTGAAAGGAGATATGATGCAACAAGGCAATAATGGAAGTAGTGATAAGTGGGTTTTATGGTCCACAGTCTTTTTTCTTTTTTTATACGGAATAGGTGTGATAAAGAATTTATATTCAGGGAATTTTTTATTTGCTGCCTTTTTTGGACTGATTTTTTTGACCAACCTTATCTTTATTGGCAAGCGATGGCGTAAAAAATAATAATGGTGCTGGGCATTAGCCTAGCACCATTATTATTTGGAAGTGATGGTTGTTAATAAGTTGTCTGCGGTAGTAGAAGGTAAGATTCTGATGCGATCAAGGCTGAGTAAACCATCTTCGATACTGGCCAAACCTTCATTTGTCGTGGTGGCTAATTGATAATAATTTTGACTTAGTTGAAGTGTTTCTTGGTTATAGCGTCCAGCAGGATAAGCAATAGCAATAGTATCTTGGTTCAATGCTTGATCTAAGAATGTTTTAGAATCTTGAAGCTCAGTATTTTGAGTCTGATGATCACTAGTAGATAAATCAGGGTGGTTAACAGTATGGCTTTGGAAACTAATACCGTTTTCTTTCATTTCTTTCATTTGTTCGATGGTAAGGTTACTGGTACGCCCTTCTTGAGCAAAACCTGTAATGATATGATTAGTCGCCTTTACACCGTATTTTTTTAAAATGGGATAGGCTTGTGTGTAAAAATCAGCATTGCCATCATCAAAGGTAATCCAAACAACTTTTTGACTGGGTAAGCTATTTTCGGTGAGTGCTTTATAAGCTTCCTCTGGTGTTAAAAAGTAGTAGCCTTGATCTACCAAAGCCTTGATATGACTTTCAAACACATCTGGTGCAACAATGAGGTTAGCAGAAGCTGTCTCAGAAGGATCCATGACATGGATGGCGTGATACATTAAAATTGGAATTTGAACAACTTGTTCTTGTTTTTCCCATGTCAGACTTGATGCAGTTGTAGAAGTTTGGGGCACTTTTGAAGACGAAGAAGTTGCGACTTGACTAGTAGAGGTTTGTTTGTTTTGATTTAAATAAGTCGTTAGTGTCAGTGCGATGACAATAATACTTGCGATTAACAGCAGGGTATTTATCCAGAAAAATTTAGATTTTAGCATATTCTCTCTCTTTATTAATCTCTTTATTTTATTTTAGCATATTTTAATATGATAAACGAATGTTATTTTTAGAATTTTTTGAAAAATCTAGTGAAAATTAACTCGATCTGGGTTTTAGATATAGCAAAGTAGAGTAATTTTTGATAAAATAGAAAAAATGTTATTTCACAAGGAGTATAAATATGGCTATTAAGATCGGTTTGCTGGGCTTTGGAACAGTTGCAAGTGGAATTCCATTCTTGTTGGAAGAAAACAAGGATAAGATTGTTGCGGCTTCTAAAGAAACACTAGAGATCGCTAAGGTATTGGTAAAAGATGAAGCGGAAAAAGATCGTCTGTTGTCAGCAGGTAATCACTATAACTTTGTCACAAATGTCGATGAGATTTTATCTGATCCAGAAATTACCATTGTTGTGGAATTGATGGGACGTATTGAGCCTGCTAAGACCTTTATCACCAAAGCATTAGAATCTAAAAAGCATGTTGTTTCAGCAAATAAAGATTTGATTGCGGTACACGGATCGGAATTAATCGCTCTTGCCAACAAACAAGGTGTCGCATTTTACTATGAGGCAGCTGTAGCTGGGGGAATCCCAATTCTTCGCACATTAGCTAATTCTTTGACATCAGATAAAGTGACACGTATTTTAGGCGTCCTTAATGGTACTTCAAACTTCATGATGACTAAAATGGTAGATGAGGGCTGGACTTATGAGGATGCTTTGAAAACAGCGCAAGAGCTAGGGTATGCAGAAAGTGATCCGACAAATGATGTCGAAGGTATTGATGCAGCCTACAAAGCCGTTATTCTTAGCCAATTTGGGTTTGGAATGGCTATTGATTTTGATGCTGTTAGCCACAAAGGAATTTCAACTATTACACCAGATGATGTGGCAGTAGCTCAACAATTAGGTTATGTGATTAAATTGGTAGGCGATATTCAAGAAACCGAATCAGGAATTTCAGCTGAGGTATCTCCAACTTTCTTACCTAAAGACCATCCTTTAGCAAGTGTCAATGGTGTTATGAATGCTGTCTTCGTAGAATCTATCGGTATTGGTGAGTCAATGTATTATGGTCCAGGAGCAGGACAAAAACCAACGGCAACATCTGTTGTGGCTGATATTGTGCGTATTGCACGCCGTTTAAGTGATGGCAATATTGGTAAATCTTTCAATGAATATTCTCGCCCAGCTGTTCTTGCTAATCCAGAAGATGTTAAGAGCGACTATTATTTCTCTATTATTACACCAGATCAACAAGGTCAAATTTTACGTTTAGCAGAAATTTTTAACCAAGAGAATGCTTCATTTAAGCAAATTTTACAACAAAAATCAAATGGTAAAGAAGCACAGGTTGTCATTGTCACACATCGCTTAAGCAAGACACAATTAGCTGCTATTACAGAAAAATTAAAGTCCGATGCAGACTTTAAGCTTTTAAATTCATTTAAAGTTTTGGGGAAGTAAAATGAAAATTATAGTACCAGCAACGAGTGCTAATATAGGACCAGGCTTTGATTCAGTTGGCTTAGCCGTTTCCAAATATTTATCGATTACTTTACTTGAACCTGCCTCAGAATGGGAAATCCAACATGATTTAGGTGATATTCCATCTGATAAGCGTAATTTGTTGATTCAAACGGCACTTCGTGTTCAAAATGACTTACCACCTTATCGTATTCAGATGGAAAGTGATATCCCTCTAGCGCGTGGTTTAGGCTCATCAAGTTCGGTTATCGTAGCAGGAATCGAGTTAGCGAATCAGTTAGGTAATCTTCACCTAACTGATCAAGAAAAATTGCTTTTGGCTACAGAGATTGAGGGCCATCCAGATAATGTTGCTCCCGCTATTTTTGGTAATTTAGTGATTTCAACTTATGTTGATGATAAAGTAGATGCCGTAGTAGCAGATTTTCCAGAAAGCAGTTTGATTGCCTTTATTCCAGCATATGAGTTAAAAACTAGTGATAGCCGCGGTGTCTTACCAAGTTCCTTAAGTTATAAAGAGGCTGTGGCAGCTTCCTCTATTGCCAATGTTGCTATTGCTGGATTGCTATCAGGAAATTTAAGTCTGGCAGGTCGTGCGATTGAGGGTGACCATTTCCATGAACCTTATCGCCAATCATTAGTGAAAGAGTTTAAAGCCATTAAACAACTCGGTCATGAGAATGGAGCTTATGCAACTTATCTTTCTGGTGCAGGACCAACTATTATGGTCCTAGCCCCTCAAGATAAAGAGAAGCAGATTTATCAAGCTATAAAAGCACTTGAACTAGACGGTGAAACAGTTATCTTGCAAGTAGATAAACAGGGAGTTCGCCTTGAAAAAAACTAATATAGGCATACTTTTGGGATTAGGAACCTATGTGTTATGGGGATTTCTATCCCTTTTTTGGAAATTATTGTCAGATGTACCTGCCTACAGTATTTTTTCTTATCGTATTGTCTTTACAGTTTTAACCATAAGTATTTATATGGTCTTGTCAAGGAGAACACGGTATTATAAGCGTGAGCTTACTCAATTATTTTTACATAAAAAAGAATTTTTCTTAATGGCCCTTGCAGCCTTATTGGTTCCAACAAATTGGCTGGTCTATATTTATGCGATTGGATCTGGGCAAGCAACAGCAGCTAGCTTAGGGTATTATGTTAATCCTTTGATTTCTATTTTGTTGGCTTACCTTGTCTTAAGAGAATCTTTATCTAGAGTGACTATTCTTGCGATTCTTGTTGCTATGTTAGGTGTTATTGTTTTGATGGTTAATACTGGCAGCATCCCTATGGTGACTCTTGTTTTAGCACTAACTTTTGCCTTTTATGGCTTGATAAAAAAGCAAGTTGCTCTCCCTAGCGATATTGGTATGCTGATAGAAGCTGGTTTGATTTGCCCTGCAGCACTTACTTATCTAATATTTTTTGCTCCAAATAGTTTTTGGTCCTTTAGCCTTAAACAACAAGTTCTTTTAGCTTTGTCAGGTCTTGTCACAGCAATTCCCTTACTTTTGTTTGCTGAGGCGGTAAAGCGTGCCCCATTAAATATTATTGGTTTTATTCAATATATCAATCCCACTCTGCAATTGATGATTGCGGTCTTTATTTTTCATGAAAAAGTATCCCTTGGAGAATGGATTGGTTTTATTTTTATTTGGCTTGCTATTGCTATTTTTGTATTAGGGCAGCGTTTTTCTGCCACACTTGAGTAAATTATTGAATTATGCATAAAAAAACAGTTATTGATTTTAAAGAGTTAAAAAAACGCTATTCTTTTAGAAATCCTATTTGTGAGTTGATTGCAAAAGACATTCAACAAGTTGGTAGCGTCTTAGAGAAAGTGGAAGAGTATCAAAAAAAGGGGCTATATGTCGTTGGCTACCTTTCTTATGAGGCGGCAGCTTTTTTTGATAAACATCTTAAAACCCATCCCACTAATCTAGCAGGAGAATACTATGCTTATTTCACGGTACATGATCATGTAGAGATGTCGGAGATTCCTATTTCTTATTCCCCTGTCGCTATGCCAAATAGTTGGAGGGAGCTCACAGATTCTGTTAGCTATCATCAAGCCATTGATCGAATCCATCATCATATTCGACAAGGTGACACCTATCAAGTTAACTATACTGTCCAGTTAAAGCAAGAATTACTTGAAGATAGTTTTGATATCTATAATCGTATGGTCGTGGAGCAGGAGGCAGGCTTTAACGCTTATGTTTTACATGATGAAACAGCTATTATCTCAATGAGTCCTGAACTCTTTTTCAAAAAATCTGGTCAAAAACTGGTCACTCGTCCTATGAAGGGAACATTAAAGCGAGGGAAAAACTTGAAAGAAGATCAAGAGAATTGTGATTGGTTAGCTGCAGATCCCAAAAATCGAGCGGAAAATATGATGATTGTTGATTTACTTCGCAATGATATGGGGAAAATTTGTCAAACAGGATCTGTCCAAGTGACAAAACTCTGTCAAATTGAACAATACTCTACTGTCTGGCAGATGACCTCAACTATTGAGGGGGAATTAAAAAAAGATAGTCATTTATATGAGTTATTTCAGTCACTTTATCCCTGTGGGTCGATTACTGGTGCTCCTAAAATTTCAACCATGTCCATTATCAACCAATTAGAGCCAAATCCAAGAGGTGTTTATTGTGGGACAATAGGGATCGCTCTTCCTAACGGTGATAGTATTTGGAATGTTGCTATTCGAACTATTCAATTAACAAGGCAGGAAGCGTATTACGGTGTTGGGGGAGGCATTACATGGGATAGTAATTGGAAAAGCGAGTATGAAGAAACGAAGCAAAAAAGCTCAGTTCTTTATCGTCAGCAACCACGATTTAACCTACTGACCACTGGAAAAATCAAGCAGGGACAGCTTCTTTTTGAACAGGAACATTTTAATAGACTGGAAGCATCAGCACGTTATTTTGCTTATCCTTTTCAAAAAGAAATTTTAAAAGAGAAGTTACAACAAACTTTAGCCCCTTTAGAGCATTCAAAAGAGTACCGTCTGCGCATCCAGTTAAATAAAAAAGGTGAGTTTACTTTAGAAGTAGAGGTTCTCACTCCTTTATCCAAAGATTATCTAAGAGCAAACCTTGTGGTGCGGGATAAAAAAGCTGCTGACTCAGCCTTTACACATTTTAAAACGACTTACCGACCACATATTCCTACTTCTTTGTGTGAACAGATATTTATCACTGAAGATGGTGTTTTACTTGAAGCTTCCATTGGTAATCTCGTCTTAGAATTAGAAGAAAACTTGTACACCCCTAGTCTAGAGTTTGGTATTTTAGATGGGATCTATCGACAGATGCTAGTAGCAGAAGGAAGGGTCAAAGAAAAAATCCTTACTCTTGATGATTTGGCAAAAGCAGAGCGGATTTATCTTTGTAATGCTGTTAGGGGACTTTATGAGATACAGATCACATGATACATAATTAAAATTATGTAAACAAATGCTATTGAATTTCACTCTCGTTCATTCTTTATGCTATAATAAAAAAATCATAATCTTGGAGGCGATATCATGACTTATGAAGAGGCTTTGGCCTGGGTTCAAGGAAAGCTAAAATTTGGCATCAAACCAGGTTTAGAGCGGATGCAATGGTTATTAAGCGAATTAGGAAACCCTCAAGAGAAAATAAAAGCAGTGCATATCGTTGGGACAAATGGAAAAGGGTCAACGGTGAGTTATCTGCAACATATTTTTTCTGAGGCAGGTTACGAAGTTGGGAGCTTTACTTCGCCTTATCTGATTGATTTTAGAGAGCGGATTTCGCTGAATGGGCATATGATTTCTAAACGGGATTTTTGTACTCTGGTGGATCTGGTTATGCCTGTCGTAGAACGCTTGCCACTTGAAACGGAGCTAGAAGCAGCTACTGAGTTCGAAGTGATTACCCTTTTAATGTTAACCTATTTTGGATTTTTGCATCCTGTTGATATCGCTTTTATCGAAGCTGGCTTAGGTGGACTGCATGATTCAACCAATGTTTTGACTCCTTTAGCTGTTGTTTGTCCCTCTATTGGATTGGATCATCAAAATATTTTAGGAGACACCTATGAAGCCATTGCAAAAGAAAAAGTCGGTGTCTTAAAATCAGGTGTTCCCTTGATTTTTTCTAGCAAACGACCTGATGTTACTTCCGTTTTTCGAGAAAAAGCTGCGCAAACAGGAAGTACCCTCTATCAACTTGGAGAGGCTTTTCAAGTTTCCTTATCAGCAAACTCCTTTTCCTTTAACTATCAAACAGAACAATTTTCAAATATTGAACTCTCTATGATCGGCAAGCACCAAATGGAAAATGCTAGCCTTGCTTTAATGACGGCACTTCTATTAAAGGAGGTTTACCCGAAGTTGAACAATAGACAAATTCAGACAGCCTTAGAGCACAGTGTTTGGGCTGGTCGTACAGAATTTATTACACCAAATTTAATGATTGACGGTGCTCATAATCGTGAGAGTGTTTCTGTTTTAGTGGATGTGCTAAAAAGGTATGCCCAAAATAAGGAAGTTCATATTTTGTTTGCGGCTATTGATACCAAGCCTGTCGAAGATATGCTTGAGCAATTAGCTACTTTTGACAGTCTAACTGTTACAACTTTCCCTTACCCCAATAGCCTTCCTCTAGAGTCCTACCCTAGTCAGTATCGGAAAATAGAAAGTATTATGGCATGGTTAGATAAAATTGATCTCTCTTCGAAAGAAAAACTCTATGTGATCACAGGTTCCCTGTATTTTATCGCCCAAGTGAGAAAAACCCTTTTGAAAAGTCTTAAAAAATAAGATATAATGGAAGATATTAAAAGTTTAGGTGAGGATATGTCAAATCAAAAAAAGGTTGAAGAAGCTGTTTTTCAACTATTAGAAGCCTTGGGTGAAGATCCCAAACGTGAAGGTTTACTTGATACCCCAAAGCGTGTCGCTAAAATGTATCAAGAGATGTTTTCAGGTTTAAATGAAGATCCAAAAGATCAATTTACAGCTGTTTTCTCAGAAGCACATGATGAAGTAGTCTTGGTAAAAGATATTCCTTTTTATTCGATGTGTGAACACCATTTGGTCCCTTTTTATGGTAATGCCCATGTAGCCTATATCCCAAGCGGTGGTAAAGTAACGGGTCTTAGTAAATTAGCGCGCGCAGTAGAGGTTGCAAGTAAGCGCCCACAGCTTCAAGAGCGTTTAACTGATCAAGTGGCTACTTCTTTAGAAAGTGCTTTGGCACCTCATGGTGTTTTTGTGATGGTTGAAGCAGAGCATATGTGTATGACCATGCGAGGAATTAAGAAACCTGGTAGTAAAACGGTGACAACTGTTGCAAAAGGTGTTTTCAAAGAGGATGCTGTTTTACGTCGTGAAATTTTATCGATGATTCATCACTAGGAGTTTTCTATGTCAAACGATAAGTATGAGGTTCTTAACCAAGCAACGATTATGGGAATATTAAATGTTACACCAGATTCATTTTCTGATGGAGGTTGCTATAATCTGCTTGAGAATGCACTTGAACAAGTTAAAGTAATGCTTGAGAATGGTGCAACAGTGATTGATGTAGGAGGTGAATCCACTCGTCCAGGTGCGGAATTTGTCTCAGCAGAAGTAGAAATTAAGCGAGTTGTTCCTATTATCAAAGCAATTAAAGCTAATTTTGATTGCTTGATTAGTATAGACACTTATAAGACAGCAACGGCCAGAGCTGCTCTTGAAGCAGGTGCTGATATTATTAACGATGTTTGGGCGGGATTGTATGATGGTGAGATGTTATCTCTTGCAGCAGAATTTGATGTTCCTATTATATTGATGCATCATCAAAAAGAAGAGCGTTATGATAATGTTGTGAGTGATGTGGTATCCTTCTTGAAAAAAAGAGCAACAATCGCCTTAGAGACAGGAGTTAGGAAAGAGCATATTTGGATTGATCCAGGTTTTGGTTTTGCAAAAAATGCAGAGCAAAATATCCAGCTTCTGAAAGGTTTAGATAAAATTGTCGCACTAGGCTATCCTGTTTTATTTGGTATATCGAGAAAAAGAGTTGTGGATTTTTTACTTGGAGGTGGGACAAAGCCTTTGGAAAGAGATCAAGCCACAGCTGCTTTGTCTGCTTATGCCATTAGTAAAGGTTGTCAAATGGTTCGAGTACATAATGTTGCTGAAAATAAAAATATTGTGTCTATTTTAGGACAATTGAGGTAAACAATGGATAAAATTAGATTGAAGGATTGCCGTTTTTATGGGTATCACGGTGCATTTTCTGAAGAACAAGTCTTAGGACAAATTTTTGTAGTGGACTGTACCTTATCTGTTGATTTGACAGCGGCTTCTTTATCTGATCATTTAGAAGATACCGTTCATTATGGCATGGTTTTTGAGACCATAAAAAAACAGGTAGAGGAAGAGAAGTATCAATTGATTGAACGTTTAGCAGGTGCTATCTGTCAAGATATATTTGATAACTTTCCACCAGTAAAAAAAATTAAATTAGCTGTAAAAAAAGAAAACCCTCCTATTAATGGGCACTATAGCTCAGTTGGAGTAGAATTGGAGAGAAAACGACGTGACTAAAGTCTATCTCAGTCTAGGAAGTAACCTAGGGGCACGTATTAGTATTATATCTGAAACCTTAGAACGTCTTCTCTCACTTCCAGAGAGCAAGGTCATCGGTCTATCAGAGTTTTATGAAACACCAGCATGGGGAAAAGAAGATCAACCAGATTTTATCAACCTTTGCTGTGAGCTTGAGACGGCACTATCAGCTCAAGATTTATTAACCTACTGTCAACAGATTGAACAAGATTTGGGACGTGAACGAAAAGAGAAGTGGGGACCAAGAACAATTGATATTGATATCTTATTTTTTGGACAAGAGGTCATCAATGAAGAGAACTTAGTTGTTCCTCACCCTTATATTCAAGAACGAGCTTTTGTTTTACAGCCCTTATCTGATATTGCACCTGATTTTGTCCATCCTGTTTTAAATCAATCTATCAAAGACTTGCTAGCAAAGGTTGATATTTCAGATTTGGTACAGTTGGTGATTGAATAAATATTGTTGACAATTATCGTC